>PKTA01000150.1 GCA_002869365.1 Marinilabiliales bacterium
GAAATTCAGGATGACGAACTATTTTTTGATGTAATGTCGACCTTCCAAACCGACTTTACAGATAGCACAGCAACAGGAGAAGATTTTAAAAATACTGCGGAAGATGTAACCGGAATGGATTTCGATCAGTTCTTCGACCAATGGTATTACGGACAGGGTTATCCAAGATTTAATTTTGAATGGTATTGGGATGATGCTAATCAGAGTATACATATTACCAGTACACAAACAACTACAAGCAGCACCCCATTATTTGATATGTTGCTGGATATCAGGCTATTATTTTTAACAGGATCGGATACTACTATCACTATTCATCAAACTGAAAATGTAAATGAATTTATAATTCCTTTGGATGAAGAAGTATACGATTTTTACGAAGTTGACCCTGATAACTGGACAATGGAATACGTTGATGGAATAAGTGTAATTGTAGAAGAAACAGAATCACCGGCATATTTTACTGTTGGACCAAACCCGGCATCAGATTACATTAATATCTATTTCTTAAATCCTACAGCGGGAGACAGAAGTATTGTAATTAATGATATAGCAGGAAGAAAAATTTATGAAACACAAATTTCAGATTCACAATCCAGAATAGATGTTTCCGCTCTTCCAAAGGGTGTTTATACACTTCTTTCTTCTGATGGAGGTCAGCAAGTAGTAAAAAGGTTTATTAAATAGAATTTTCCAAATCTCAATATGTAAAAAGGTGGAGCGATTTATTCCGTTCTGCCTTTTTTTCTTCGCCCTCCGAAACTTTAGTGAAGGAGGGCTCATTAGTCATTGGTCATTAGTCACTCTTTGTCCTCCGAAATGAAATGTGGGAGAGGTTATACATAGTTTAATTTACTCTATTCCGTACTATATACTAACACTAAAATCACACAAATTTTTCCCTTATCTTTGCGCCCCAAAAGAAATCATTAAATGAGTCATAAAGAAATAAGAGTAAGATTTGCGCCAAGCCCAACAGGGCCCTTACATATAGGCGGTGTTAGAACAGCACTTTATAATTATTTATTCGCAAAAAAAAATGGTGGAAAAATGATTCTGCGCATAGAAGATACCGACCAAACACGTTTTGTTGAAGGTGCAGAAAAATATATTAACGAAGCATTCAAATGGTGTGGGGTTGAATTTGATGAAAGTATAGGAAAAGGAGGCAAATATGGTCCGTACAAACAGAGTGAAAGAAAGCATTTGTATAAGGATTATGCCCAGCAACTTATCGCCAAAGGCAAGGCATATTATGCGTTCGACACTGCTGAGGATTTAAATGAAATTAGAAATTCATTTGAAGCAGAAAAGAAAACTTTCGTTTATAATGCTGCAGAAAGAAGCAAACTTAATAACTCCTTAACACTTTCAGAAGAAGAAACTAAACAACTAATTTCATCCGGCAAAGAATATGTTATCAGATTTAAAATGCCTGAAAATGAAGTTGTTGTAATGGAGGATATTATCAGAGGCAGGGTAGAAGTAAATACTTCGGTTCTCGATGATAAAATTCTTTTTAAATCAGATGGAATGCCAACTTATCATTTGGCGAATATTGTTGATGATCATTTAATGGAAATTAGTCATGTTATTCGTGGTGAGGAATGGCTGCCATCATTGCCACTGCATGTACTTTTATACGATGCTTTTGAATGGGAGCGCCCTGTGTTTGCTCATTTACCACTTCTTTTAAAACCTGACGGAAACGGAAAATTAAGCAAACGTGATGGCGACAGGCTGGGCTTTCCGGTATTCCCATTACAATGGAAAGATCCTAAAAGCGGGGAAACCTCAAGGGGTTATCGTGAAGACGGATATTTTCCTCAGGCATTTATTAATATGCTGGCCCTTTTGGGATGGAATCCGGGTGATGAAAGAGAATTATTTAGTATGGATGAACTTATCGAGGCTTTTAGTTTGGAGCGTGTGGGTAAATCAGGCTCAAAATTCGATCAGGAAAAGGCGAAATGGTTTAATCATCAGTATTTAATAAAACAAGATGATGAATTTCTTGCAAATAAGTTAATGCCCATTGTTATTAAGAATGGCGTTTTAGCAGAAAAAGAACAACTTACTAAGGCTATTTCTCTCGTTAAAGAACGTGTTTCCTTCGTTTCAGAACTTTGGGATCAGCTCGACTTTTTCTTTAAACGTCCTCAGGAATATGATGAAAAAGCAGTTAAAAAAAGATGGAAAGCCGCTTCTTATGATATTTTGCTTGAATTAAAAGAACTTCTTGAAAATGTTTCGGATTTTACATCAGAAAATACTGAAACGGTTGTAAAACAATGGATAGAGGAAAAAGAATATGGTATGGGTGCCGTTATGAATGCTTTCAGGCTGTTAGTAGTAGGAGCGTTAAAGGGTCCACACCTTTTCGATATTATTGAGTTAATAGGTCAGGAAGAAACATTGGAACGTATCGACCAGGGTTTACATGAACTTGGTAGAAAAGAATAATTCTTTCAAAAAAACATAATACAAATGTCGATTATATCAATTGAGGGAATGGAGTTTTTTGCTTATCACGGTTGTTTTGCCGAAGAGCAAATTATTGGAACTAAATTCCGTATAGATTTATTTCTGGAAGTTAATACCAGCAAAGCCGAATTAAGCGATGACCTTCGTGATACCGTTAATTATCAGGAAGTTTTTATGCTCGTTAAAGAAGAAATGAAAACAAAGTCGAAACTGCTGGAACATGTAGGAAGGAGAGTGCTTGATAAAATAAAAACACATTTCCCTGAAGTAAAATCGGCAAGGATAAAAATTCGTAAACTAAATCCACCTTTGGGAGGTAAAATGGATTTCGTAAGTGTTGAACTTAATCAATAGAATTATAATTGCTTAATAGTTTGCAGCAATTAATCCTCAAAAATTAGTTCTGTTTCATAAAATACTTCTACAATATACTCATAAGAGCATACTGTAGAAGTTCATTAATATTTTGGTTGATTATCTTTTAATAAACCTCAAAACTGCAGACCTATTAATATTTTTTGAATCGCTTATTCTCAAAAAGTAAACACCCTTTTTCAAAGAACTTACATCAATAGTATTTTCTTTATTTATTTCCATCCACATGATTTCTTCACCCCTAATATTTACAATGCTGACATTTACTTCCTGCAATATACCACTAATATTCAATTCATTATCGGCCGGATTTGGATATGCCTTTATGTTATAGGCATTAATTTCTGAAATATTAGTTAACAAATTAAAATGAACCTGATAAGTCATTTGTGTTGTTCCATCCTGTGCGGTTACAATAATATATGCATCACCAGGAAGTTCTGTGGCTTGTGTTACTTCTTTTGTAGCTAAAGGATCGTTTGGTGTGCCGTCAACTATCGGAATTGGATCTCCTTCGTATACA
>PKTA01000064.1 GCA_002869365.1 Marinilabiliales bacterium
ACTCATTCCCCTGTATTCTTATTCCTGTTCTCTTCTTTCGAATATTTTTCCAAATACTCCTTATGTAGTTCTATGGCTTCCGAATTAGGTATGGGTTTAGCGCCACCAATAAACGAGGCTTCAATAAATGCCTTAGCCGCTTTTTCGAGGACTTGTGATACTACAAAAGCCTCCTCAATATTTCGTCCTATGCATATAGCACCATGGTTTGCCATAAGAGCAGCCATACGCCCATACAAAGCCTCCACAACATTTCTCACCAATTTTGTCGATGAAGAGGCAGCATATTCAGCAAGCCTGACTCCCGGACCTATCATTTGTGCCTGATCGTCAATAATAGGAGGCAACTCATGATGCGCAGCAGCCAGAGTAGATGCATTCTGCTGATGTGTGTGGATAACAGCATTTATCTCCTTACGGACTTTATAAATCTCTGCATGTAATTTAAGTTCCGACGACGGCTTTACAATACCTTCGTATTCATAATTATGAAAGTTTAGCTTTATAATATCCTCTGCCTGCAAATCGTCGTATTTCCTCCCGCTGGGGGTTATAAGCATATAAGTATCATCTATCCTTATGCTTACATTTCCAAAAGTACGACTCACCAGTCCCTGCTGTAAAAGTTGCAGACCGGCAGAAATAATTTGCTGTTTTAAATTATTTATTTCTTTTTCCGAATTCATTTGCACATCGCATTTATGCAAAGGTATTTAAATAGCTAAAACTATTAAGCAGCTAAGCATTCAGCATTTAACATTTTATAAAAAGATTATCTTAAATTTGCGGGTTCAATTAGAAAATAATTGTTCACAACAAATTGTCTTTTATCAGACATAATAAAAACAGAGAGAATATGAAGAAATTATTTAGTGTGGTATTTGCAATGATACTTTTCGTTTTCATTAGCAATGATACCAGTGCATGTACAAATTATTTAATTACTAAAGGTGCAAGCACCGATGGATCGGTTATGATTTCCTATGCTGCCGACGCACATGTATTATATGGAGAACTTTATCACTGGCCTGCCGCAAAATGGCCTGCCGGAACAATGATGGATGTTTATGAGTGGGACACAGGTAAGTTTCTCGGACAAATTGAACAAGCGCCGGAAACTTATAATGTGGTTGGAAATATGAATGAACACCAGGTTGCTATAGGAGAAACAACCTATGGTGGTTTATCTGCTTTGGGCAGTCAGCCGGGAGCGATTGTGGATTATGGTAGTTTGATTTATATAGGGCTACAACGTTCAAAAACAGCACGCGAAGCCATAAAAATTATGACTCAGCTTGTGGAAAAATATGGTTATGCCAGTAGTGGCGAATCGTTTTCCATAGCAGATGAAAATGAAGTGTGGATACTCGAATTAATTGGAAAAGGTGAAGGCGAAAAAGGTGCCGTTTGGGTAGCAATGAAAATTCCTGATGGTTATGTTTCAGGTCATGCAAACCAAGCCAGAATAACAACATTTCCACTTGCCAACAATAAAAGTTCTATCACCTCCGAAAATATTGATATGATATTTAACGAAGGTGTTGAAGTTGTTTATTCACAAGATGTTATTTCGTTTGCAAAAGAAAAGGGTTTTTACAAAGGCCCCGACAAGAAATTTAGTTTTTCCGATGTTTATGCTCCCGTTAGTTTTGGTGGAGCACGCTTTTGTGAAATCCGTGTGTGGACAATGTTTAATGATGTTTCCGATGGTATGGATAAGTACTGGAATTATGTAAAAGGAGAGATCACTCATAAGAAAGCACATGTAAAAGATACCCCTATTACGCCCGACAACTATGCTTCAAACAGAATGCCTCTTTGGATAAAGCCCGAGAAAAAAGTAAGTGTTCACGATATGATGATGTTTATGCGCGACCACCTTGAAGGAACAGAACTTGATATGAGCAAAGATTTTGGTGCAGGACCTTACGGAGCACCATATCGCTGGCGTCCTCTTACCTGGGAAGTTGATGGAGTTGCTTATTGTAATGAGCGTGCCACTGCTACTCAGCAAACAGGCTTTAGCTTCATTTCTCAGAGTCGTTCTTATCTTCCCGACGGAGTTGGTGGAATTATCTGGTGGGGTGTTGACGATGCATCGGGAACAGTATATATGCCTATGTATTCAAGCATTACCAAAATACCTCATAACTTCGCAGTTGGAAATGGTGGTATGATGGAATATTCTGAAACTTCAGGTTTCTGGATTTTCAATGAAGTTCAAAATTATGCTTATACAAGATATAATCTTATTCACCCTGAAATAGCAAAAGTTCAGGGGAAACTGGAAAAAGAATTCATAAAGCTTACGCCTGCAATAGATGCCGGAGCAATGGCACTGATGGAAAACGATAGAGAGTATGCCATAGAATATCTTACAAACTATTCCAATTCTGCTGCAGAAAAGACTTTCAAAACATGGAAAGGTTTATATAAATATTTGTTTTTAAAGTATATGGATGGTAATATTAAGACTGCTACCGAAGTTCCTGAAGGATATAAATATTATAATCCTGAACTTAAACAGCCGGGTTATAGCCCTGAATTTTACAGAGAAATTGTAAAAGAAACCGGCGACAAACTAAAAGTTATAGGAAGCGGTCATTAGTAATTAAACAATCTTTTAAAAAAAATGCCACAAGGATCTGTATTTTCTTTGTGGCTTTTTTTTTGGAGGTAGGAAAGGTTGAAAGCTCCGACACCTCGGAGTTGGAAGTTCCGGTTATCGCAAGGCAGTCACGTCATTGCGAGGAGGTTTGGCTTATCGTTTTTCTTTTCACTAATTATAATAACCGACGAAGCAATCTGATTAAAAAAGCATTATTAAGACCCCAATCAGATTGCCGCACCCCATAATTGTTTCGGTAGTAATGAGACCATGCAAGACGGGGTTCGCAATGACGTTACCTGCGGTGAATGACGGAAACGTTGTTGCAAGACGCTTATACTAAATGAAATAATTATAACCTTGATAGTATTGGTGGCGAAGCCTGTCTACCGACAGGCAGGCAATCTAATCCACGCCCAGGGTATCAAACAAATCTTTAAATTCTGGGTTCATTGAATTTATCAATTCCAGTTTTTTCGCTCGTGAGCCTCCTTTTATCTGCTTTTCTCTATATATTGCTTCATCAATAGTTAAGTGAAATTCATAATATACAAGTTTGTATAGATTATATCTTACTGAAAAAGACTTCTTAAAAAACTTGTTTTTGTGTTTATATACTCTGTTTCTTAGTTCGCTGGTAACTCCTGTATATAAAACATTATTTGTTGTGTTTGTCAATATGTAAACATAACCTCCTCGCTTCATTGGATTTGATGTTAGTGGGTTTCTAAGGTTTAAAAGTAAAAAAAAATCAGATTGCCGCACCCC
>PKTA01000014.1 GCA_002869365.1 Marinilabiliales bacterium
ATTTATCATCCTGATAATAACGGTCAAGCTTTGCTGGCAACAGAAACAGGAGTTTGGGCAACAAATACTCTGAAATATGAAAATACTGAATGGGCGCCGACCATTGATGGTATGGCGAATGTTAGAGTTGATATGCTGCAGTTAAGAGATGGTGATGATGTTGTTTTAGCAGCTACACATGGACGAGGAATGTTTACTGCCGAATATAATCTTGATTTATACACAGGAGTGAATGATCAAAATGAAATTGATAAGATTGAAATTTATCCAAATCCCACATCGAGTGTTTTAAATATTGTGATTAAATCTCAGGCTGACCTTCGCATTTACGATATGAGCGGCAAGTCAGTTTTAAATATGAAAAATGTAGAAAATCATGTAACTCTTGATGTAAGTAGTTATAAAACAGGGTCATATGTCGTAAACCTGGATTACAAAAACGGAACTTCTTCCAGACGGATATTTTTGGTTAACTGATAAAGAATGTTCTGTATTAAAAAATATTAATATCCTCTGGTTTATGTTTTAATTCAGCCGAAAGCCTTATTTTTGTGTTGAAAATATTTTTCTATGAGAAAAAAAATAAGACTTGGGATATCCATATTGTTTCTAGTACTGTCAGGTATAAGTTATTTACTTTATTTGCAGGGTAGCGATAAAAAAGTTTATTCCGATGAACTTATAAATTCCGAATCAAGAGTTTTTAAGGAAAACCTGAATTCCTTTCTTAACATTGCTAAAGATAATATGAAAATATCCAGACAAAATTTATTGGCGAAAAGGTGAAAAGTTTTATGTAGGATAGGGAAACTCATCTCAACAAATTAGTTCATTAAAAGAAATTCAGGACTATATTAAAAGGAGATTCATAAATAACTAAATATAGATAATGCTTAAAGGTAATACGCACGAACAATTTATGAAGGAAGCTTTAAAAGAAGCTGAGAAGGCTTTTGCCAGAGATGAGGTTCCTGTTGGTGCTGTAGTGGTATGCAGTAACCAGGTGATTGCACGAGCTCATAATCTTACTGAGACTTTAAATGATGTTACTGCTCATGCTGAAATGCAGGCTTTTACAGCTGCCGCCGATAATATTGGGGGTAAATATTTAAATGATTGCATCCTTTATGTTACCCTTGAACCATGTATAATGTGTGCAGGTGCTTCTTTTTGGACAAAAATTGGTGGCGTTGTATATGGCGCAAGTGATAATAAAAGAGGTTACTCATTGAGCAATTCTAAAATACTACATCCCAAAACGAATGTTATCTCTGGAATTATGGAAAAGGAATGTTCTGAAATATTAAATAACTTCTTTAAGTTGAAACGTTAATCTATCCTCTTCAAAGCTTATGAACAATTGTTAATAAACCCTGTTAGCAGTTTGTTGATTTCTAATTGCTTATAACACTTGACATTTTTTTCTATCAGGCCTATATTTGTGTCAGCAATATAAATAAAAGGCAGATTGCTCTTGCTGGAAATTTTATCATCCTTCGGGATGTTGAAATGGAGACTGAAAAATGCCGGACAAAGCGGAGGTTAATTCCGAAGCAGAGAAAGGGATAATCGGAATCAGCCGAAAGGCAGAAAGCGAGAACGAGACTAGCGAAAGCGAAATCTCCGGCTCATGAAGGAATCCTTGAGAGACCTAATGCAGGCCAAATCTTGCACAGCGATGTAAACCGAGAGGTCAAATTGCGAAGCATGCGTAAAGTTAGCAGCCTACGGGTTGTAAAGCGTAGTAGCCAAAATAAAAAATTGCCGCTTTACCAATGCTACGGCATAGGATAAGGTGAACCGGAAATTGATTGTCAAAGATTGATTTCCGGTTTTTTATTTTAATTTAAATTTATTCTTTTTGACTTTGGTATGGTTTATGTTTGTTTTAGCATTGGTGAATATAGAAAATCAGAATAACTACTTACGTTCGAACATTTAAATAATATTTTTTCTTTTTTTACTATTATATATTTCTATCTTTGCCTTTTTATGTTTAAAGAGTAAATTAATAACTTTATAAAAATAATTTATAACTTTGTAGATTAAGTAATAAGTAAGAGTTATAATAATTCAGAAATCAATTTTTACAAAAATGAAAAAATTAATCGCGTTTTTTTCAATTGTTGCAATTATGACCTTTGGGATGTCAAATTTAGTAATTGCTCAAGATGAAGTAGGTACTGATAATTCAGTTGACACTACAGCTGTAGATACTACAGCACAAACAACAGAAAGTCTTGCTATTGCGGAAGAGGTAGCAGCCGAACCTGAAACACCACAATCATGGCATCAGGTATTAAAAGAAAAGTTTATTGAGGGTGGTCCTGGATTTATGGGTATCGTTCTTTTGGCTTTAATCTTTGGATTGGCAATTAGTATTGAAAGGATTATTTATTTAAGCCTTGCAAGTGTTAATACCAAGAAACTTTTATCGAATGTTGAATCTGCACTTGAATCAGGTGGAGTTGATCAGGCAAAAGAAGTTGTTCGTGGAACCCGCGGTCCTGTTGCAAGTATTTTCAGTGAAGGTCTTAACCGTTTTGATGATGGTATGGGCGAAGTTGAAAAAGCAATTGTTTCTTATGGAAGCGTTGTTACAGGTCGTTTAGAAAGTGGAGTAAGTTGGATTTCATTATTCATCGCTCTTGCACCTATGCTTGGTTTCATGGGAACTGTAATCGGTATGATTAAAGCCTTTGATGATATTGCTGCTGCAGGTGATATTTCTCCAACTGTTGTTGCCGATGGTATTAAAGTTGCACTTTTAACAACCGTATTTGGTTTGATTGTTGCAATTATTTTACAGATATTCTACAACTTTATAGTAGCAAAAATTGATAGCCTTGTTAATGATATGGAAGATAGTTCCATCGCATTTATTGATATTTTGGCTCAACACAATAAAAAATAAAAAATCATGAAAGATAAAATTGCCAATATTACAAGATGGATTTTAATCCTATTGCTGGCTCTTTCTGTGATTGCAGGTGTGGTTTTCTATGTGCTTTACGACTTTGGGCGCCTTCAGGATGCCTTGCTGGCCGATATAGATAACTCATATCTTGCTTTATTTACCAATTGGTCAGTTGTTTTGCTTTTACTAACAGTTGTAATTGCAATAGCATCACCTATTTACGGAATTATCAGCAATCCGCAAAACATTGTTAAACTTCTTATCAGTCTTGGTTTAATAGTAGTAGTTGTTTTTATAGGCTACTCTATGGCAGATAACTCTGTTACCGAAACTCAGGAAGTTAAATACGGCCTCACACAAACTGCTTCCCAATTAGTAGGAACAGGTATTTATGTGACTTATATAGCATTTGGGCTTACAGTATTATCATTACTGTATGCTTCAGTTTCAAAAATATTTAAATAGATTTTAATATGGCTAAAAGGAAGGCACCAGAAATTAATGCCGGCTCGATGGCGGATATCGCCTTCTTGCTATTGATATTCTTCCTCGTTACAACAACGATGGATATCGATACAGGTATTACAAGGAAGTTACCGCCGCCAATTGACAATCCTGATGAAAATATTGATGTTAAAGATAGAAATGTTCTGAAAATTCTTGTTAACAGCCACGATATGTTGCTGGTTGACGGAAAGCCTGGAAGCATTTCAACTCTTAAAGACAAAGCCAAAGATTTTATGGCTATCCATCCTAATGATCCAAAATATCCTGAAATTAAGGATGTTGAAGTTGAAGAACTAGGTGGTAGAATTGTTAAAGCATCAAAAGGAGTAATTTCATTGAAAAATGACCGTGGTACATCATATGGTATGTATATAAGAGTTCAAAATGAACTTGCCAGAGCATTTAATGAAATGAAGGATGAAGCATCAATGCTATACTATGGTGTTAAATATACTCAATTGGTTGACGAAACAAAAATTGAAGTAATTAATGATCTTGTTCCTGTTCGTGTTTCAGAAGCAGAACCGGAAGATATAGGAGGAGGTAATTAAGATGAGTAGATTTAAAACTAATAAAGGAAAAGAAAGTCCTGGTATTAATACTTCTTCTTTACCGGACATTATTTTTATGCTTTTGTTTTTCTTTATGGTAACAACCGTTATGCGCGAAGTTACTGTTATGGTAAAACAAAATATGCCTAGCGCAAGTGAAGTTCAGAAACTTGAGCGTAAATCACTTGTAAGTTTTATTTACATTGGAGAACCTAAAGAATCAAAAAAATATGGTACAAATGCACGTATTCAACTGAATGATGTGTTTGCCAAAGTGGAAGATGTACCATTGTTTGTTGCCAGAGAAAAAGAATCAAGAGATGAGGCTGACAGAAAACTTCTAACAACTTCTCTTAAGGTTGATGGCGATACTAAAATGGGTGTTGTTACCGATGTAAAACAAGAACTCCGTAAGTCGAATGCTTTGAAGATTAACTATTCTACTAAGAAAGTTTCGGCCGATAAATTAAAACGCTAAAATTTTGAATTTAAATATAAAGGGGAGCATACTGTTCCCCTTTTTTTATGTCTAAAAATTTGTGGGTAATGAAATTATGTCTAATTATGTGCTTTTAGTTGCTGCTGCTTATTAATTAATATTAAAATGTAAACGCTTATAATTAAACTGCCTAATATTAATATAACACTATTAGTAGAACCAAAATTCTCCGCATTGGTTTCAACTATTCCCCTTTGATGTAAATAATATATTAATACAGTAGCTGAATTATTTACCAAATGATAAGCAATTGGTGCCCATAAACTTTTTGTGTATACAAATAAATATCCTAATACCAAGCCCAGTAACAATCTTGGAAAAAAGCCGTAGAACTGTAAATGTACTATGCTAAATAGCAAAGCAGAAATAAATACTGCCAAATGAATATTTTTAAAAGCCTCTTTAAATAATCGAAGAATAACACCTCTAAAAAGTAATTCTTCACCAATAGCCGGAATTAAACCTATGACAACAAGGTTTATAAGCAATCCGGAAATGCTACTGGTTTTTAAAAAAGCACCTAATAGTAAACTTGCCATTTCCTCTTTTTGCATCATCCAGTTTTCTATGTCCGACATACTTTCTGGAAGTTTGATATTCATATTCCAAACGCCGATATAGTTTAAAAACGGAAGAATAGTAAAAACAATAGTAATGGATAATAGTAAATTAACAAACAAGGGTTTCCTGCTCATATTTAGGTATTTAAAGGGGGAAGTGCTAACCAAAAAGGTATATAGAAATACGGGAAATATAAATACTCCCAGTTGGTTTATAAATTGATAGAATCTGCTAAAATTAATTGCCGATTCTGTTGTAGGATTTGAAACAATCGAAGCCAGACTTACAAAATCAGTATCGAGCCAGAATTTTCCTATTAGAAGTCCTCCAAATGCTGTGAGTATGGAAAACAACAGTATTAGTCCCAGTAGAAGAAGCATTTTACCCCAGGGAGATAAAAATTCGAAATAAGCGTATTTGCGCATAATTTAAAAATTGTTATTCAGCAAAATTAATATTTTTGCAGTCGGCTTTTAGTCTTTAAAAAATATTAATGATAAAAATTGGAAATATAGAAATTGCTGAGTTCCCAATACTTTTGGCACCTATGGAAGATGTTACAGATCCTCCTTTTCGTTATGTGTGTAAAATGTTTGGAGCCGATATAATGTATACTGAGTTTATTTCATCGGAAGGTCTTATTAGGGATGCGGATAAAAGTGTGAAAAAACTTGATTTCGATGAATTTGAACGACCGATAGGAATTCAAATATTCGGGCATGATATCGATTCTATGGTAAAGGCTGCTCAATATGCCGAACGTGCCAATCCTGATATTATTGATATTAACTACGGTTGCCCTGTTAGAAAGGTAGTTTCTAAGGGGGCAGGTTCCGGAATATTAAACGACATTCCTAAAATGGTAAAGATGACAGAGGCTGTTGTTAAGGCTGTTAAAATTCCTGTTACCGTTAAAACCCGACTGGGCTATGATGATGAACATCGCGAAATTGTTGAAATCGCAGAGAGAGTGCAGGATGTTGGTATACAGGCAATTACCATCCATGGACGAACGCGCACACAACGTCCCCGTATTCCAGCCGACTGGACTTTAATAGGTGAAGTAAAGAATAACCCTCGTATGCATATTCCGGTATTCGGTAATGGCGATGTTGTTGATGCAAAATCTGCCAAACACTTTAAAGATAATTTTGGTGTTGATGGATTAATGGTTGCCCGTGGTGTATATGGAAATCCCTGGATATTTCATGAAATAAAAACATATCTGGAAACAGGTAAAATTCCGGAATTGCCTGATATTGAAGAACGTATAAAAATCAGCAGTATTCAATTGGAGAAATCCGTTAACTGGAAAGGGGAGAGAAGAGGAATATTAGAAATGCGTAAACATTGGTCGGATTATTTTAAAGGCTATCCAAATTTTAAACCTTTCCGACACAAACTAATGAATGTGGAAACTCATGAAAAGGTTCTGGAAATATTAATGGAAATAAAAGAGTATTATTACTAATACTTACTTAATAAATTCACCATTCTTAAAAATATCCCGTATACGTTCCGGCTTTATAAGTTGATATGTTTGAAGTCCAAGTTTTGCAGCAGCTTCAATATTTTCAGCCTTATCATCAATAAATAATGTTTCTGCAGGATCTAGTCCTTCCTGATTTAAAACAAATTCATAAATTTCCTCATCGGGCTTACTTAAATGTACATCGAAGGAAAAATATGCCTGATGGAAAAGTTCAGAAAACTCATTATAATCGAAGCGCAATTGTAAATCCCTTACATACAAATCGTAGTGAATTTCGTTTGAATTACTTAAGAGAAAAATGTTGTAATTCTTTTTAACTTGTTCTATTACTTCAATCCTCTCCGAAGGTATATCAAAAAGCAAAGCATTCCATGCATCATCAATTTCCTGATCGGTGGCACTCAAATCTAGGAAGTCTCTTAACTTATTTCTAAAAACGTCGGGTGTGAATATCCCTCTTTCAAATTTGCGAATCAATGCAGTGAACTCAGGACTAGCTGCTTTCGACACATCACCGGTTCCTAGTTTTGCAAACTCATTTATTGTCAAAGTCTCATCGATATCGATAATTACTCCACCGAAATCGAATATTATATTCTTAATTTCCATAATCATTTTTTAACAATACAAATTAACATAATTATTAAACATAAGCCACATTATTTTGCTTTTTTTTAGAACTTTATTCGCTTCATGTTGTTTTTAATATTTGATTTAATTAATTTAGCATCAGATTATTAATGATCAAATTCATGCCAATGAAAAAATATATTTTAATTAATTCAATAATTGCGATGAGCGTGTTTCTCATTATACCTTCTTGCGCTTCACTTTGCGATTGCGAACCTGATATCAATGAAGACATGCTTAGTGAGTATGACATACTTAAAACTGTTGTTCAGGTTAATGCTACAAATTTTGCTACCGGAATAGAATCCTATTATGAGAATGCATATCAATCGGAAGATATGTTTTATGATAGTGCAGCTAATGCTGAATTTTGTCAGGCTATAATTAATCCGGTTAGGTTTTTTAATAATGAGTCGGGATATTTCTTTGTGGAAACTAGCAATGCCTGGATGGTTGCTCATCCTATAAAACCTGAATTAGTGGGAACATACAGGTACGATATTCAGGATTTGAATGGAAAATACTATGTTAGAGATATGGTTGAGGCTATTAAATATAAAGGTTATGGATTTGTTGATTACTATTTCGAGGATCCTGTCAACGGAATAGTAAGCCGTAAATTGGCATTTGTAAAATCTATTCCTGCTCTAAATTATTTTATTGGGACCGGTTTTTACGTACCCCAGGAATCTTATTATTACAGTAAAGAACATGCAGCTCTAGCCTTAGTAGAGAATGTAACAAAGTCGATGGCTGAAGGATTGAGCGGAGGTTTTGAACTATTCGCCGATTCCATAGATAAAGTTGAGTTTTGCCGGACTTTTATTGATAATATTCGCTTTTTTGATAATCAATCGGGATACTTCTTTATTTACGATTATAATTGTGTAAATGTGGCTCATGGAACACAGAAAGATCTCCAGGGCGAAAATTTATTTGACTACCAGGACTCTAAGGGAAATTATGTAATAAGAGGATTGCTTAATGTTGTAAAAACTCATGGGACTGGTTATTACCAGTATTACTGGAATAATCCGGAAACCGGAAATGAAGAACGAAAAACCGCTTTTGTTTATAAAATTCCGGGCGTGGATTATTTTATAGGTAGCGGCATATATTATTAATCTTTAAAATAATAATCATGAGAAAATTATTTGTAATAATTACAGCAGTTTGTTTTATCACTTCTGCAATATTCGTAAGTTCATGTAACGATTGTAATTGCCCTCAGCCCTCAGACAAGTTGATTGCACAATACGATTTAAATAAAATGATAGTTGAAACAAATACTACAAATGTTGCAACCGGCTTTGAAAGTGTTTTTTCTAAAAATATATTCGATAGTACTTCCAGAGCTAAACTATGTCAGGTTTTTGTGGATAGCGCATTATTTTATAGTGATAATTCAGGTTACTTTTTTATAGAAACTCTTGATAATGCATGGGTTGTGGCTCATATTAATCATGATATTATTGGTACCTCTCGTTATGATGTTCAGGATGAAAATGGTAAATATTTTATTCGAGATATGGTACAAACAGTAAAATACGCCGGTTATGGCTTCGTTGATTATTATCGAAAAAATCCTTCTACAGATGATACGGAACGAAAGTTGAGTTTTGTTACTTCAATTCCTGAAGCTTACTGGTTTATAGGTACCGGTTTTTATGGTGGTCCTCAGAATGGTAACTATTCACAATACGACGGAAATCAATTCATATTGAAAGAATCGGTGAAATCCATGTCGAAAGGTATTGCTAATGTTTTATCTGAAATTTATGCAAATGAAGATGATAGAGTAAACTTTTGCCGCGACTTTTTGGATCATATTAAGTTTTTTGATGATGGATCGGGTTATTTCTTTGTAAATAATATGGAAGGAATAAATATTGCCCATGGAGCTGATGCAAATCATCAGGGGAAAAATGATTATGATTTGCAGGATAGCAGGGGCACATATATTATTCGCGATATGATAGATATTGTAAACAATAGTGGTTCTGGTTTTTATGAGTATTACTGGGTAAACCCTGCCAGTGGGCTGGAAGAAATGAAAGTAACTTATGTTTCAGCAATCAGAGGAACAAACTATTTTATAGGAGCCGGATTCTATTTTATTTAATTTGTTCCATCGCTTCTGAAACTAATTCAACAGGAAGTTTACAGGTTTTATTTCTGCAAACATAAATCATAGTACTTCCTTTTATATATCTATTCTCCAATAATGGTAGGTTTTCAGTATTTCCACCAAGAAATAAGCATGTAGGCAAATAATGCTTTTGCATTTCTTTGTTAATCTCAGTATAATTATCACCCACAATAGCAACTTCAATAGTACCGTAAATAAGCATGCCTTCAAGTAATGCCCAATTAGCATACCATGGCCCTGATTCTGAAATTTTATCCTTTACCTGATAAAACATCTGCTCAGCAGTTAAAACATAATTTTCATGATCAAAATAATGCCCCAGTTTTAACAAAACATTAGCCATAATTGAGTTTGAAGCAGGAATAACATTATCTGTTATTTCATAGGTGCGTGCTATCAAATCTTCCGATTTATCGGAAGTATAATAAAACATTGCATTTTCTTCAGAGCCAAAATGTTCTAAACAATAATCGGCAAGTAGTTTGGAATTGTTGAGCCACTTTTTGTTAAAAGAAATGCTGTATAAATCCAAAAACGCATCTGATAGCGCAGCGTAATCATCAAGAAATGCTGGTATTGAGGCTTTGTTATTCATATAGTTACGATATAAAAAGCCTGTTTCTTTCATCATATTACTTTCTAAGAATTCGGCATTCTTAATTGCAGCATCCAGATATTTTTCATCTCCCAGAGCCTTAAAAGCATCAACACAAGCTTTTAGCATAAGTCCGTTCCAGGAGGTGAGGATTTTATTATCCGTCGAAGGTCTTTCGCGTTTGCTTCTGTATTTAAATAATTGATTGTTTGCTTCTGATAGTATTTTATTGAATTCTCCGATACTAATTTTATTCGCTTTTGCGAATTCATTTTTTTCTGATTTTATTAGTAGAATATTATTTCCTTCTTCCCAATTTCCTTCAATAGTGATATTATAATATTTGCTCAATAACTCAAAATTGTCATCATCCAAAACAGACTTAAACTCATCATAAGTCCAAACGTAAAATTTGCCCTCTTCACCTTCACTATCGGCATTTAGCGAAGAATAGAATCCGCCATTTTTATCACTCAATTCTCTAATTACAAAATCGAAACTCTCTTTAATAATTTCTGCATATCTCTCTTTTTTAGTTATTTGATAAGCATGTGAATAAAGGCTTATTAATTGTGCATTATCGTAAAGCATTTTCTCGAAATGTGGAACTTTCCAGTATTCATCAACAGAATATCTGGCGAATCCTCCTCCAACTTGATCGTATATACCTCCTTTTGCCATTTCATCCAAAGTAAGTTTTACAGCATTTAAGGCATCTTCATTTTTTGTGAGATACGAATATTGTAGCAAGAATTCCCATGCTATTGGCAGTGGAAATTTTGGAGCCCTGTTAAAACCTCCCAATTCATAATCTATCTGATTTCGAAAACTATCAAACAGTTCCTCATACTCTTGCTTGCTGTATGTTGTTTCCCTAATATTTGGCTGAACGTCAATAGAATGAGTGTTAATTCCATCAGTAAGTTGATTTGCATAGTTAACTACTTTTTGATTCTCATTTTTATATAAATCGGAAATTTTAGCCAGTATTTCCATCCATCTGTCCTTGGGAAAATATGTTCCGGCAAAAAATGGCTTTCCATCGGGGAGGGCAAAAGCATTTAATGGCCATCCGCCCTGTCCGTTAATTATCTGGGCTGCATCCATATATATTCTATCAACATCTGGTCGTTCTTCACGATCGACTTTTATGCAAACAAAATTTTCATTCATAAAATCTGCAACATCCTGTTGGGAAAAACTCTGGTGCTCCATTACATGACACCAATGACAAGCTGCATAACCAATGCTTATTATAAGAGGTTTATTTTCTTTCTTTGCCAGAGCAAAGGCTTCTTCTCCCCATTCCTGCCAATGAACAGGATTGTCGGCATGTTGTAATAAGTATGGGCTGGAGGCGTATTTTAATTTGTTCATGTTGTCTGATTTTTGAGTATTACATTTTAACGTAAGTAGTAGCATTAGTAAAACAAATAGTATTGTTTGTTTCATTGTGCAAACATAAATATAATTGATAATGGATAATTGACAATGAAGTTCGCAAATGGAACAATTTGATGGAGGCTCAAGAATCGTTCAATACGCCCTGATAACTTCCGGGATTCACATTCCTTATAAATCCAAATGTGTAAATTAAAATGGTATTATAAAGTTAATTCAACTGCAATTTTTGCTCCCAGTTCAGCATTATTTTTTACCAGAGCAATATTCGAACTTAAGCTTTCGCCTCCGGTTTTTTCAGCAATGATTTTTAAAAGAAAAGGAGTAAGTCGTTTTCCGTCAATTTTAAGTTGACTTGCTTCCTTTAAGGCTTCGTTAATATAGACTTCCATTTTTTGCAATGGAACTTCCAGATGCTCAGGAATTGGATTTGCAATAAGTACTGAACCATTCAAATTTAACTGCCACTTTGTGCTGAGCATATCTGCGATATCTGAAGGTGAATCTATTCGTAGCGCAGATGGATATCCGCTCCTGCGGGAATAGAAAGCAGGAAATTCATGCTGCCCGTAGGTTACAACAGGAATACCTTGAGTTTCAAGAAATTCCAGCGTTAATCCTATATCGAGTATGGATTTTACACCGGCCGAAACCACTGCAACATTTGTTTGTGACATTTCAATTAGGTCGGCCGAAATATCCATAGTTGTTTCTGCGCCACGATGAACACCACCTATGCCGCCGGTTACAAATATTTTTATTCCCGCCATAGCAGCAATGCGCATTGTTGCCGCAACAGTGGTGGCTCCCGGAAGTTTTTTACTGATTACATAAGGCATATCACGTAAACTTACTTTCCACACATCATCAGCTGTGCCGAGCATTTCCAGTTGTTCTTTGTTTAAACCAATGCAAAGTTTACCGTCTAGTATGGCTATAGTTGCCGGAATTGCTCCATTTTTCCTCACGATTTCTTCAACTTCCTTAGCCGTTTGTATGTTTAAAGGATAAGGCATTCCATGAGCAATTATTGTTGATTCTAAAGCCACAACTGGTTTATTGTTAGCAAGAGCTTTTTTTATTTCAGGATGTATATTAAGATATTTACTATAACTCATGTCTTCTGCTTATTATAAATTTTCTTTAAGTAAATTAATATTTAGTTTATCATTTATGGCCCCATGAACTTCCAGCACAATTTTCGCCATAGCATGACCATATTCAACGCATTTTTCAGGTGTTTCCCCTTCCAACCATGCATGTATCCATCCTGCAAGTGCCGCATCTCCTGCACCAGTACTATCTATTACATTTGCTTGTGGAGCATTTTGTTTGTGATTTAGTTCTTTGGAAAAAATTTCTGAGCCCTCTTTTCCATTTCGAACCCAAAGAAACTGAACTCCTTTCTCAATGACATTTTTGATTAAAGTTTTCTTAGAATTTCTGTTTTGATGAAAGTTTATTGCTTTCAACTCGTCCATATTTGGTGTTATAAGTAATACTTTGCTTAGGTCAATATCTTTTAATCGCTCTGCTTTTTCAATGGAAACAGGCTCGATTATGCATGGTATATTCTCATTTCTACTAAAGTTTATAATCCATTCAAGGCTTTCTTTACTCAAATTGCAATCCATTAAAATCAAAGAAGCAGTTTTAAAAAAAGTAACTTTAGTTTCCAGAAATTCAACTGTTATTTGATTTTCAAACTGAGTTGAAACGGCAGCAGTATATAGTTCTCCATTGGGAGAAATTATTGCAACATATTTTCCTGTATTAGTATTATTTGTTAATGAATGATTAATGCCGATTCCTGCATTTTTACATTCTTCTTTAAGCCAATTGCCATCAGCATCAAATCCAAAATGTGTAATTATCTCTACATTATTTTCCAGTAATGCAAGATTATGAGCAATATTTCTTGCCACTCCGCCTGCCGACTTATGCATTTTTGCAGGATTTGATGTCCCCGACAAAAGTTCTGAATAACACTGATAAGTTTCATCAACCAAAGCAGCCCCTATACATATTAGGCTCGGTTTTTCCATGGTATAAAAGTAGTTATTTTAGTTAATGGTTAATTGATTATGAAATTGGTGATTGATGACTGGCGACTGGCGACTGTAACTAGTCATTGGTAATTTGTCATTTCCCAATATTTTTTGTGGTAGTTTTAACTTTTAATTCAAAACTTTCAACTCAGGGCACTTTTTACTCAACTCACTATAGAGCACTTATAACTACAGCGTACTTGCAACTTCACAAGACTTTCAACAAAAAAACAAATCGTAATCTAAAAAATTATATTTTTAAACTTCATTAAAATAGATAAAAATGAAGCACATTAGTTTATCAAAAGTTGCAATATTTGTTATTTTAATTTTCGTTTTTACTTCTTGTGCTCCGGGAGGTGAAGAATTTATCGAAGAACCTGCCGGCTTCTTAATGGGTTTATGGCATGGATTTATACTACTTTTTACATTTATCGGTAGCCTGTTTGTTGATGGCCTTGAAGTTTACGAAAATAACAATAACGGAAACTGGTATAATTTCGGATTCTTACTAGGCGTTATGTTCTTCTTCGGAAGTAGCGGAAAAGGATGTTGTAGGCGTAGAAAATAATTGTGTATAACAGCATGATGATAACTTTATTTCACACTTGAGGAATATTTTATATTTCCCAATATCAATCGGTATTCGTTAAGCCACCCATTTCCGGCAGGTCATTATTTGAAATAGAAAACCTTGTATGGTTTTGTGCTGTTTTCAGAGGTTTGGATTTGTAAAAATTTAGGACATTCTTCTATCGCTGAAAATGATATATACTATAGGACATTAAATCATTCCATTAATTTCCCTTAATTCCTAATTTTATGTTAAATATTTGATCTTATGCAACTAATGAAATATATTTGAGGTCTATTTAGAAACGTTCTTAATTATGATTAAAAAAATTACACTAATAGTTTTGGCTTTTTTAATATCAATTTTCATTGCCAAGGCACAAACATTTATTTGGGGCGATTCAGAAGAAACTGATTATGAAATGAACCCCGCAATGGTTAAATCCATAAATGTAAGTTCACCCGACGGATCAGTATGGTTTGTAAGTATGAAAGAAAAAGTATTGAGCTATCAAAATATGATGGGCGATTGTTTTCTTATACACTATAGTGCTGATGGAGAGCGTCAGGCGGAATACATAATTAGTGGGGCTCTGATAGTAAATGCAGCTATAGTTGACGATGAAGGTAATCTTATTATTTCAGGTGATTATTTCAATCAGGGAATTGAATTCTGGGAAGGTAGCAGCCTTACCGGTGAAGAAAATCAGTTGGATGGCTTTATAGCAGAAATATCTCCTGAAGGAAGTGTAAACTGGCTAAAAAATATTGAAGAATTTACTGGCGAATACAATTCTGTTGAAGCTTTGAAATACTTTGATAACAAAGTTTACCTTAGCATTTCTACCTGGGCGGCAACTTATATATCAACTATTGATGAAGATTTAAACTACAATACAATTATAAGTCAGGACGATGTAAGCGTGGCTTCGGATATTGATATCGACTCACAATCAAATATTTATGTTACGGGATCTTGTGCCGGCATATCAAGTACTTTCAATGGCGTAGAATATCCTGCTCCTTTTTCCTATTCCAAATATCTTGTAAAATATAATTCTGACTATGAAGTACAATGGGTTGAATATGTGGAAGATGTTACTTGTGTATTCCCAAATATTAAAATCGATAATGAGGATAATATTTACTGGGCCGGTGAACTTTTTAATGAAAGTATTTTCGATACAATTACGCTAAATGGACCTGGCTGGGTAAATGATTTTTATATTGTAAAATACAATCCTGAAGGCCATGCTCTTTGGGCAAGGGAACTGGAAGAAACCACTTCTGGTGATGCTCAGTTAGCCACTTTGGATGCATTGGTTGTTATGCCTGATAACTCTATTGTATTCGCTTGCAGATCAAGAGGCACTATTGACTGGGGAAATGATGTAGTTACTGAAAACGACATTATGGAATATAGAATAGTAATACTAAATATTAATGGAGAGGGAGTTGCTCAATGGGCAAAATCTGGTGGAAATGATTCGTATTCTACTGCAAATACAATATCAGCAAATCAGGAAGGTGACGTATATGTTTCAGGATTGGCAAATGAGACAATGTTTTTCGATGATGTTGAAATTAGCAATGAAACTTTCTATTATCCTTATATTGTTGATTTAGAAACCGAAATTGTAACTAACATTAATAGTGAAGAATCAAATAATGAGGTTATTATAAGTCCAAACCCGGCAACAAACTACATAAATATTGATATTTCCAGCAATAAAATAAAATCAGTAGGGGTTTATGCATTAAATGGACAAAAGATAATTGAAAATTCAGCAAATCAATTGGATATTCAAAAATTAAATTCTGGAATATATTTGGTGAGAATTATTACAAAAGAGGGTGATATAATTAGCAAAAAGTTAATTAAACAATAAATAATATGTTGGGTTTTGTTTTCATAAAACAGCTCCTGTATTTTAAAAATAATCCTTTACATTTGTAAAAAAAATTGCATGGAAATACTCGACCTATTTAAACAAAACAAAAAGCAACTTGCAGTTTTAATCGACCCTGATAAATTAGATTCTGAAGGGTTAAAAAAGACTGCTCTAATTTCAAAAGAGGCTTCTGTTGATTTTTTATTTGTTGGAGGCAGTTTACTAACCAATGATGATCTTTTCAGAAGCGTTAGAACACTTAAAGAAAATTGTGATATCCCGGTTGTTTTGTTTCCCGGGAATACCTATCAAATAAGCAGAAATGCTGATGCAATGCTATTCCTTTCACTTATTTCAGGCAGAAACCCCGATATGTTAATAGGCATGCATGTTCTGGGCGCTCCATATATTAAATTAACCGGACTGAAAACTATACCCACTGGATATATGTTAATCGACAGTGGAAAACCTACTTCGGTAACTTATATGAGTAACTCTCAGCCAATTCCGCATGATAAAAATGATATTGCTGCTTGTACAGCTATGGCTGGAGAAATGCTGGGATTACAACTTATTTTTATGGATGCAGGAAGTGGAGCCGACAAAACCATATCCGAAGAAATGGTGAGTTTTGTAAAGCAATCCATCGATGTTCCATTAATTATTGGTGGTGGCGTGAGAACACCAGAAAAACTTAAAAGTATATTCGATGCAGGAGCCGATGTAGTGGTTGTTGGAAATACTTTTGAAGCTAATCCTGAACTCATTTACAAATTTGCAGAAATGCGATAATTGTTTCATTTCTATAATTAACCTACCAAAAAGATTAGCTAAGTTTGCCCCTCTGGTTTTTCAATCAAAAAAGTGAATGATTATTTTCTCTACTTTAAGGAAGATAAACACTATTGTTATTATCATTAAACATTTAAAAATGAAGAGATTTATCGTAATTACACTATTGTTAGTGTTTGTGACTCAGGGTTTTGCCCAGAAAAAAGAACTTACCGTAGAAGATGCTAATTATATGAATGCTGCCCTTTATCCCGTAAGGATATCCAATTTAAACTGGATGGATAAAGGTGATTATTATACCTATGCTAAAGATAATGCAATTTATGTGGTTTCTGCAAAGAGAGGAACTGAAAAACTACTAATTGATTTAGATGTGTTAAATGGAGATTTGCATCGAAATAAAATCGATTCTGTTAAGAGAATTCCGGCAATAAAATTTAGTGATAAAGATAATTGTAAGTTCAAACTAAAAAATAATTATTATTCTTATCGTTTGTCGACTAACCAAATAAGTTTGCTCAATTCAGTTGATGAGAAAGCCGAAAATAAAACTTTTAACGATGCTAATAATAATATTGCATATACGAAGGATAATAATCTTTTCGTCGTGGTTGATGGGAAAGAAATACCAATTACTAAAGATGAAAATCCGGGTATTGTAAACGGTCAAAGTGTTCATCGAAATGAGTTTGGTATAAGTGGTGGTATATTTTGGTCGCCCAATGGAGATAAAATCGCTTTCTATCGCATGGATGAAACCATGGTTGAGGATTATCCAATAGTAGATATAACTACTGATATTGCAACGGTTGAAAATAATAAATATCCCATGGCCGGAAGGACAAGTCACCATGTTACTTTGGGAATATATAACATTGAAACAGCCCAAACTGTCTTTATGAAAACCGGTGAGCCCTTGGATCAATATTTAACAACCGTTACATGGGGTCCGGAAGGCAAGTATATGTATATTAGTTTGTTAAATCGCGATCAAAATCATCTAAGTTTAAATAAATATGATGCACAAACAGGCGATTTTATAAAAACTCTTTTCGAAGAAAAAGATGATAAATATGTAGAGACTGAAACACCTCTTTATTTCACACCCAACAATCCTACACAATTTGTTTGGATAAGCGAAAGAGATGGTTTTATGCATATGTATTTGTATAATACTGATGGCAAACTGATAAAACAGATTACCGGAGGAGATTGGCTTGTGACAGCATTCAAAGGGTTTTATGGAAAGAAATCTGATAATATTTATTTCATGGCAACTAAAGACGGCTATCTTCAGAATAATTTATATTCTATCGATTTAAAGAATTCAGAAATTACCAGAATAACACCTGATCATGGAACTCATAGTACTATTATTAGCCCGGATGGTAAATATATTATCGATGCTTTCAGCAATACCGAAAGTAGTCGTAAATATGTTTTAGTTAATGAAAAAGGAAAATATTTAAGGACTTTAGAAGAGCCAAATAATATTTTAGATGAATATAACTTGGGAGAAACAAAATTGATTGATTTAACTGCTGAAGATGGAACTCCATTAAAGGCAAGAATAATTTTGCCTCCCGATTTTGATGAAAATAAAAAGTACCCCGTATTTCTTTATGTATATGGAGGTCCTCATGCCCAGTTAATTACCGATTCGTGGTTGAGTGGTGCAGGATTGTTTTTAAATTATATGGCAACTAAAGGTTATATTGTTTTTACAGTGGACAACCGGGGTTCTGCTAACCGAGGAAGAGATTTTGAACAGGCAATTTTTCGCAATTGCGGAAGTGTTGAGGTTGATGATCAAATGGTTGGTGTTGACTATTTAAAAAGCCTCCCTTATGTAGATGCCGAAAGAATTGGTGTTGACGGTTGGAGTTACGGAGGTTTTATGACAATTTCTCTAATGCTTAAACATCCGGGAGTTTTTAAAGTTGGTTGTGCAGGTGGTCCTGTAATCGACTGGAAATACTATGAAATAATGTATGGAGAACGCTATATGGACACTCCCGAAACCAATCCCGAGGGATATAAAAATTCATCATTATTGACTAAAGTTGATAGTTTGCAAGGTAATTTGTTAATTATTCATGGCACATCTGATCCTACTGTTGTTTGGCAAAATAGTCTGCAGTTTATAAAGGCTTGTGTTGATAACAATAAACTCGTAGACTACTTTGTTTATCCCGGCCACGGACATAATGTTAGAGGCAAAGACAGAGTTCACCTTTATCGGAAAATAGCCAGATATTTTGATGATTACTTGTAAAGATTTTTTTACAGATTATCCTTTTTAACACTTACAAATACTGTACTTATTGCACCGAGTATCATAAATACTCCCGCCATCATTATTGAATATAGAGGATCCATATTGAAGAAATATTTCAATATCAAACCTCCGAATACTCCGTTTACAATTTGCGGTATAGTTATCGACATATTAAAAAGTCCCATATAAATTCCCATTTGTTTTGGAGGTACAGTGTTTGCAAGCATAGCATATGGCATTGCTAATATACTTCCCCATGCAATTCCTATACCTATCATTGGGATAATAAGATAGGTTGAGTCTGTAAAAAAGTAGAATGAAATCAGGGAAATACCACCTAGAATAAGTGCTAATGCATGAGTAAATCTTCGTCCAATTCTCTTT
This sequence comes from Marinilabiliales bacterium, assembly GCA_002869365.1. GTDB lineage: Bacteria > Bacteroidota > Bacteroidia > Bacteroidales > F082 > BM524. Next base: position 19,270 of record PKTA01000014.1, read on the forward strand.
GCGAAAACAGGTAAACTTAATGCAATTATTGCGGATATTCCATTATAAACCCCAAATAAAATTCCTACCCAGTCGCCGGCTTCCTGATAAGCAGGACTATTTGGATCGGTTGTGCCATAAAAATGTTGCGCTACGGCAGGAGTAGTATAAACCCACATGGAGAAAAGAGCAAACCATGAAAAGAACTGTACCAGAAGTAGTTGTACCATTACCTTCGGTATTTTAAATCCTTTTGGCTTTTCTGCGGAATCTAATTCTTCATCATCTTCATAGTATTCGGGGGGGTATTCCGGAGTTGTGAAAATTGTCCAGAGAATAGATGAGATTAATACTGCTGCTCCAACATAAAATGAATAAATAACATAATTAGGAACATTACCCGCAGCCGCCGTCTCCTGACCAATATTAAACCAATGATTTAACATATATGGGAGCCACGATCCAACTACTGCTCCTATGCCAATAAGCACTGTTTGTGTAGAAAAACCAAGTGTGTGTTGTTCATCAGGGAGTTTGTCGGCAACTAAAGCTCTGAAGGGTTCCATTGATATGTTCATGGAAGCATCCATTATCATCAACAGTCCGCCACCTATAAACATTGGTGCTATATAACCGGCAAAATGTGGCGCATTGGGCATTAGTATTAATGCTGTACTAGTGAAAATGGCACCTATCAAAAAATAGGGTCTTCTACGGCCTAAAAAATTCCAGGTCTTATCGCTGAAATAACCAATAATAGGTTGTACAATCATTCCTGTAATGGGAGCCACCAGCCAAAACCAACTCAGGTGATGAACATCGGCTCCAAAGGTTAATAATATTCTGGAAGCATTGGCATTTTGAAGTGCGAAGCCAAACTGGATTCCCAGAAAACCCACACTCATATTCCATATTTGCCAAAAACTTAAACGAGGTTTTTTAATCATGCTTAAAATTTTGCCGAAGTTAAATAAAATTGCAATTTCTTTGATGCATATAGGGCTTTTGATTAATGAACATAGAGGAGTAATTATTAGAATCAAATAATTATTATGTTTCAATCGATTGCACTAAATATTATTTTTGTTGTTCAACTTTTATTTAATAATATGGAAAAACAAAGATGTAGTTGGCCAAATGGTAAGGAGAATGATATAATTTACCACGATAATGAATGGGGATTGCCTCTTCATGACGATAGAAAACTTTTTGAATTTATTATTTTAGATGGTTTTCAGTCAGGTTTAAGTTGGTCGACTATACTCAACAAAAGGGAAAATTTCCGCAAGGCTTTCGATAATTTTGATGCCAATATTATTGCTAAATATGACGAGAAAAAAGTTCAGTCGCTTTTGCAGGATGCCGGTATTATCAGGAATAAATTAAAGATAAGAGCAAGTATTACAAATGCTGTTTGTTTTCTTGATATTCAGAAAGAATTTGGCAGTTTCGATAAATATATCTGGCAGTTTACCGATGGGAAAACAATTCAGAATAATTGGAAAACAATGTCTGAAATACCTGTTAGTACAGCGGAATCTGATGCCATGAGTAAGGATTTAAAAAAGAGAGGGTTTAAATTCGTGGGAACAACCATTTGTTATGCCTTTATGCAAGCAGCCGGTATGGTGAATGATCATTTGGTGAGTTGTTTTAGGTATCATGAGGTTGGTGAGGGATGAATGACTTAATAATTGTTTGTTCCCTATTTATGATGTATTCATATTTTTCATTTCAAACCCTTTTCTGTCGGCAGACGGATAAATAATTATTAACTTGAGAAAATAATTTTCATCAGTTTATCGGATATGGAGAGCAGTGAATTTTTCTCAATAATCCCCACAAGTTATCCTGTACGACCATAAAAACCTGTATGCTCTTGGAGGCTCTTGGCTTTTATATTTACTCAATAAAACGTTGAACTAATGGTTGCATTTAGTTTGCTGTTTGTATAGAATTAAAGGTGAAACTTTTAATTGCTTACTCCTCTGATTTTACAAATGAAAAAACTTAATGTGTTAATTAATAACAGTTTAAGTTGTCAGTTTAAAATTTATTTACTAATTTTAACAAAATTTACTTCGAGTCTAAACCAAAACCAAATCTATGAGTAATAATTGACATAAAAATTCGAAAATTTCAAACCAAATAAAATATTTAGTAATGAAAAAGTTAATTAAACAATTAAGATTAAAAAACTTATTTATGATCTTTATGTTTCTGGTAATATCCGGTTTTTGTAAAGGTCAAACAGAAATTACACTTGATGCAATTGCAGACAGTTGGATATATGAAAATGCACCTTTTGCAAATTATGGAACTGATGAAGTTCTTAACATTGGCAAAGATACTGAAGGTCATGTGAGTTATATGCTGTTTAAGTGGGATTTAAGCGATTTGCCAGAATGTATTGAGGTTACTTCTGCAGCAATACATTTGGGTCAGTCGTCTGAAAATACAGGAGATGCCATTAGTATTTTGGAGAGAATTACGGAACCATGGGATGAAACAGTAGTAACCTGGGACAACCAGCCTGATGTTACAGGTGACTATGGTACTTATATTTTTAATTCTCCTGCAGGAATGAAGAGTATTCCGGCGACTGAATTAGTAGAAGCCTGGCTAAAATATGAAAATGAAGGCGTTATGTTTGTTGCCTCGTCAGAATCAACCGGGTATCAGGCATGCAACTCAAAAGAGAATGCTGAAGGGAATCCACAATTAATAATTACTTATATTGATGGAACTAATTCATCATCGCCAACAAGTGTAGATGCATATCCAAATCCTATTAATGAAGGAGATTCTGCAACATTAACTGTTGTTGGAGGTTCATTGGGAACAGGAGCAAGCTGGGAATGGTATAAGAATTTTTGTGGTGGTCTTAGCCATGCCGGTGCAGGTAGCTCAATTACTGTAACTCCAACGCAAGATGTAGAATATTTTGTAAGAGCTGAAGGTATATGCAATACCACAGACTGTGCGAGTGTTTATGTGGATTTAATTATGGTTGACATTGATGACAAGGTACAAACTGAAAAAATTAATATTTTTCCAAATCCAGTTAGAAGTTCTTTGCAATTAAAAACAGAATTACCCATAAATGGATATGTTGTTATTTATAATTCACTTGGACAAAAAATAATGGAAAAAGAAGTTAATAATAATGAATTGAAAATAGACTTTTCTAAAGAGAAAAATGGCATGTACTTTCTTAACATTTATGATATGAACTATGAGTTAATATCTGGGAAGAAAATACTCAAATACTAAAAAATAAATTTATCTGATTATAATAAGAAGAAATAATTATAGGTCAATTATTTTACTCTTAGATAAAGGTAGTCCCGCTTTCTTTTCTACCTGCGACCAGGCAGGTGCGAGAGAGCGGGATTAACTTCGTTGATCCCTGATGGGGGTTGTGCAATGATACGAACCTGTATCCTCTTCGAGTCTACTGGTTTTTTACATTCAAGTTCTTAGTCAAATAAAAATTTGACACGTACTTAAATGCAAAAAACCCATCAGTCTATCGACTGACAGGTTCTTCGTTGCGGAGAGAGCGGGATTCGAACCCGCGGTACACTTTTGGCGTACACACGCTTTCCAAGCGTGCTCCTTAAGCCACTCGGACACCTCTCCAATATTGTGGCTCTATTTTTAGAGAGGGCA
>PKTA01000007.1 GCA_002869365.1 Marinilabiliales bacterium
AATACTAAATATTTATGATGTTATGCATGTAATTGATTGGTGATAGTTTTAATTCCTATATTTACTTTTTTAATTATTCTCATAATAATAAAAATGATTATTATGATGCCTTTACCTGCAAAATATTAATTATTAGGAATGCTTGTATTGTGCATTTAAATAGTTAGTAATTATTAATGTAAGATGAAGAAATTCTACCAATCGCTAATCATTATTCTGTTTTTTTTTATTGCTGCTTATGGAAAAAGACTTTTTCAAGAGTTAGTAATAATAAACTTCGATTCACCTTTATTAGAACTACTATATTCTTATGCCTGGTGGGTGGTACCAATTATTATTGCCATTGGCATATTATTCGGATTTAAGAGTGTTTTAAAAGAACTTTGTCTGGATAAGAATTTTTTTACCGGCTTGGTTTTTGGCATAATAGCAGTTTCACCTATGCTTATAAGTTCGGCAATTATTGGGAAAATAGATAATGAACTCGATTGGCTAACCTTAATAAAAAAAACACTTTTTGCCGGATTCATGGAAGAAGTTCTTTTTAGGGGATTTTTATTTGGGATATTATTTAGAAAAGTTGGATGGGGATTTATTCCTGCCTCTTTTTTAGGAGCAATTATTTTTGGACTAAGTCATTTATATCAAGGCTCCAATTTGTATGAAACACTCGGTATTTTTACAATTACCTTTATTGGATCAGCATGGTTTGCGTGGCTTTTTATTGAATGGAAAGAAAATTTATGGGTTCCAATATTCCTTCATGCCTTAATGAATTTGTCGTGGACAGTATTTAATGTTAGCGACAATTCTTTAGGAGACACTTACCTTAATATCTTTCGACTAGTTACCATAGTTATTACAATTGTTGCTACTATTTATTATAACATTAGAATAGATAGATTTAGAATTAATGGTAAAAACATGTTTATTAATAAATCAACAATATCCATCAGTGAATAATTAATCCTTGTAAGCTTAAGTGGTCTTATCATCACACTTATATTTATTAAAATTTTATCAGTATGCGAAAAATAACATTTGACATTATTGTGATATTGCTCATTGCTATATTATTAATTACCCTTAATCAGATTGAATTACTTGAAAAATCAGCGAAATTTATGTTTATACCCATATTGGCATTTTATTTTATCGGTCAATTTGCAGAACGAAAATTTAATAAAAAGCAAGGTCTATAAATTAAATTGTAAACTCTGACAAAAAGAGATAAATTTGAAACGGCTAAGTAAATTCATTTTAAGTTAAACAGAGGCCCTGAAAATAACAGAGTGAAAAGTTTAATAGTCTGTAAAATAATTACTTAGTGGCAGATAATATTAAAATCAATTATAGTTTTAGAGTTTAAACAAATAGAACATTTAAATAATGTCAAAAAATAATATAGATCAAAACGCAATATCCGACGATAATCTCACGGCCTCCATACTCAAAAAATTTGAAATTTCAGCACTAAATCCCATGCAGGAGGAAGCAGTTAAAACCATAGGCTCAAAGAAAGATGTGGTATTGCTTTCACCTACAGGAACCGGTAAAACTCTGGCCTTTCTTTTGCCTTTAATAGAAAGTCTTGATGATAAATGTGATGAGATTCAAATCCTTATACTTGTTCCTTCGCGTGAGTTGGCACAACAAATTGAGCAGGTAGTTCGTAAAATGGGATCGGGTTTCAAGGTGAATTCCGTTTATGGTGGTCGTGCCGGTATGCTCGATAAGATTGATTTAAAACACCGTCCGGCAATACTTATTGGTACACCCTGGCGAATAGCCGACAGGTTTAGAAGGGATAATTTCCCTCTGGAAAATATTAAAACTCTTATCCTCGATGAATTTGATAAATCACTGGAGATTGGTTTTGAAAAGGAAATGTCCGAGATAGTTGAAGCCCTTCCAAATGTAAAGCAAAGGATCTTAACCTCTGCTACCAGCGATGCCGGAATACCAGAATTTGTAGGATTGCAAAAACCGGTTTTCCTCAATTATCTCAAGGAAGTTAATTCTCAGTTAACAGTAAAAATAATTCTTTCTGACGATAAGGATAAGTTAAAAACTTTGGATGGAGCGCTGGCTTTTATTGGAAATAAACCCGGAATTATCTTTTGTAGTTTCAAGGATGCTCTGCAAAGAGTTAGTGATTTTTTATCTGAGAAAAATATTCAACATGAGAGTTTTCATGGAGGTATGGAACAAATCGACAGGGAGCAGGCATTGGTAAAATTCAGAAATGGTACAATTCAACTACTTCTGGCAACTGATTTGGCTGCACGAGGACTGGATATACCTGAAATTCAGTTTATTCTGCATTATCATCTTCCGCTGCGCAAAAAAGAATTCACCCACAGGAACGGGCGTACTGCTCGTATGAACCGCGATGGCATTGCCTATATTTTGCATTGGCAAGAAGAGGAACTACCAGAATTTATTCAGGAAATTGCTCCGGAAAATATTGTTCTTGAAAACCAGCAAAAGGGCGAACTTCCTACTGCAACAAAATGGAAAACCTTGTATATTACAGGAGGGAGGAGAGATAAAATATCAAAGGGAGATGTGGCCGGTTTATTTCTTAAGCAGGGGCAGGCTCAAAAAGAACAAATAGGTGTTATTGAAATAAAACAGAATTGTACCTATGTCGGTGTTCATGCTGAAATTGCAGAAATACTTATCGAAAAAACCAATAATAGCAAACTTAAAAAGAAGAAGGTGAGGATTAGTGTTATTTGATAATTTTCTAAAATCTTTAAAACTGCATTACAATTTTACCTTTTATCATTTCATAGGTAAACCTTATTCTATAATTAGTCTTAAAATAAACTAATTATTCCTGAACTGCTTTATAAGGCCATCTCTTAATACCACCCCAATTCATCATTTTTGTATAGCCTTGTTTCTCCAGTTTCTTAATAACCATTTGGGCTCTTCCGCCTGTTTCACAGTATAAAATTAAATATTGGTCCTTGGGAATTTCATTCAATTTATCCATAATTACTGAAGAAGAATAGGATTTTGCTGTTGGAATATGTCCTTTTTCATACGAGCCCTCCGATCGTACATCTATTATCCATATTGAAGGATCAGGATTTAAAGTAAGTTCTTTTAACTTCTCTGGTTCTAAGTATTTTTTAAGTGGATCTCCTTCATCTGATGTGTATCCCTCGAAACACGAAGTTAACAAAACACTAAAACTTAAGGTTACTAGTAGTAAAATATACTTTTTCATTTTTTATTCTCCTTGTTTATTACCGATTCAATAGTTATTAGTTAATTTTTATAAAACCCTGTTCTGTGGCATGTTCTACCGCTTCATTCGTATCATGAACCTCCAAATATGTTGTTTTTGCATTTTCCAGTTTTTTGTTAAAATCTTCATCACTGTTTAAGAAACTCCTGGATCTTATCTTTCGTATATAAATGGCTTCTATTCTACCTGGAAATTCCAGTGCAATTTTAGTATAAATCTCCGGATCTCTTTGTCCACTGTCGCCAATAAGAATAAATTTCTCATTTCTATAAAAATTTAGTAGCGACTTTATTTCTATGTATTTTTGTTCGTGGTTTCCTCCACCCGATTTCCAGAATTTAAAAATACTATGATTTAATTTTCGTAGCAGAAATACTCCTTTGGGAATATTGTTAAAACGGAAAAAATCCTCCAGCAGGTCGTATAAATTCCATTCGCTGCTCGACACAAAAAAGAAAGGATGGTCATCCTGCTTTTCTTTTCCACTTGCCAGAGCCCTGTAAAAGTTAGCTACCCCTGGAAATGGTAAACGGGTTAATGCATTTTTCAGTAACATTAAGCGTAGTTTTCGCAAGGTTTGAGTAGAATGTGAAATAAGTACAGTATCGTCAATGTCGGAAACGATTATCCTGTTTTGCTGTGGGTGTACTATCATTACTTCACCAATGGCACTCACTTCACCCTGGTTTTCAATCACTTTATCAATTAATTCAATGTGAACTTTATGCCATTTATTTGTTATTAATTTTGTGGTTGATTGCTTAAGTTGAAAGTGAAATTCGAAATATCCCAGTTCATCGGTTTCCGTAATCATAGATTCATCGAAGAAAGTGGCCTTTACCCTTGCGCCTGCAATTCCATCACTGGAAAACCGTTTAAGTGTAGCCAGAATATTTTGCCAAAACATTTGCTTATCTTTCGGTTTTGCCAAACCCTTATCTTCAATAACAATTCCTTTTAAAAAAATATCTGAATAATTTCCATATCCTTTATAAGGAAGAATTTTGGGCATACCCAGCCATCCGGCTTTCTGTTTCAAATATACTTTAAGCCGTTTAACAGGTTTTTTTATACTTTTAAACACCGGTTTCAGATAATTCATAATATTTGTAGCATAGATTTTGTGTAAGCATAACAAGTATTAAGCCATTAAAGATAAAATTTTGTGAGCAAAAATAAGATAAATGTAATAATAATTGTAATAAATCCAAGCTCAGGCGCAGGTAAAGAGGTTGATTATGAACCCATTATAAAAAGGTATTCGGATTTATATGGTTATAAATACATGATTTATTACACAAGTGGCACTGGCGACAGTAGAAAACTTAAAAACCACATTGATGAATTTAAGCCCGAAATGGTTATGGCGGTTGGTGGCGATGGTACAATAAATTTAGTTGCCAGTTTGATAATTGATACTCAAATAATTTTGGGAATTATTCCAGGTGGATCTGCAAACGGTCTGGCATTTAATTTAAACATTCCAACTAATTTTGAATATGCTCTTAAAATAAATTTAGAGGCACAATTTAAATCTATTGATGCCATATTAATTAATAATGAACATTACTGTTTTCATTTGAGCGATTTAGGATTAAATGCAAGAGTTGTTAAAAGATTTGAGAAAGAAGGATCAAAAGGTTTGCTTGGATATGGGAAACAACTTTTTAAGGAGTTACTGACAAAGAAAACATATTTTTCATATAGTTTGAAAACAGATAATGAGTTTAAAAAGTCCAAAGCCGAAATGCTGGTCATTACAAATGCACATAGTTTTGGAACAGGGGTTAAGATTAATCCTGCAGGTGAATTAAGTGATGGTTTATTTGAGATAGTGGTCATTAAGCCATATCCCTGGTGGTTCGTTCTTACGTTTATTATTGCAGGTTTTTCAGGACATCTCGACAAAATGCAGTCTGTAAATATTTTTAAAACCCGTAATGCTGAAATAAAACTGGAAGAAAGTCAGGAGTTTCAGATAGATGGCGAAATTATAGGCAAAACGGATTCAGTAAAAATTGAATTATTAAGGAATTCATTGAAGGTTGTCTACAATGTTTGATTTAACCCACATTCTGATTAGTTATTGAATAATCTCTTTATAAAAAGGGTATATAATATTCTATTTTTCAGCACATATCTCGCAAATTAGTGCTATTCTGAGCATTAAATATTATATCGAGCTCAGGTGAATAATCATAACTTAACGAATTTAAATTTATATTATGGTGTAATTAATACTGGTTTGAAAAATATTTCTCAATAAAAATAATTTATAATACAAATAAAAAAGCCTGTCGAATTCGACAGGCTTTTTCATATACATATATTTAAGGTAGTTGATTAAACTACTTTAACATTTACTGCATTTAATCCTTTTTGACTTTCTTCTACATCGTAGCTTACTTCGTCCCCTTCATTTATTTCATCAATTAGGCCGTTTACATGTACAAACACATCTTTGCCACCTTCTTTTGGAGTGATGAATCCAAATCCTTTAGAATTATTAAAAAATTTTACTGTTCCGTTACTCATACTAAATAGTTATAAATTAAATGCAAAGATAGTCTTTATTTCTTGAAAATCAGACATTAAAAAAATAAATATGTTTTATTTTACTGATTCAGCATATTTTCAATGCCATTTAAATGATCGCTATTCTTTTTATAAAAAGAAAAAAGCCACCCCATTATAGAGTGGCTTTTGTGATCCTGAAGGGATTCGAACCCCTAACCTCCTGATCCGTAGTCAGGTGCACTATCCAATTATGCTACAGGACCAAATTTGAGTCTGCAAAAATACAATTTATTTTTATTAAACAATTCTTTTGATTGAATTTATCACTCAAGAATTTCTTAAATAAAAAATTACTATTCGTAGCGCAAGGCTTTGGACGGCGAAATCCTTGTTATATAGTAACTTGGACCAATTAAAATTAATATGCTAATTAGGAAAGTTCCCAAATTTAGGTATAAATAATGACTTAAATATAAATCAACAGGAACATAATTTACATAATACGATTCTCCCGAAAGTTTAAATATGCGGAAATAATATTGCAAAAAATATAAAATTAGTCCCGCCACATTACCCCATAACATGCCCTTACCAATAATGTTTGCGGCTTTATATAAAAATATCCTCCTTATCTGCCTGTTGGTTGTTCCCATCGATTTTAAAGTTCCAATCATAGCAGTTCTTTCCATAATAATTATAAAAAGTGTGGAAACCATGGTTATTCCTGCTACCAACACCATTAAAATTAATACAACAGCCACATTGGTGTCAAGCAAATCCAGCCAGTTAAAAATTTGTGGATATTCCTGTTTTATACTAATTACCTGCAAGTCATAAGGTATGGCCTTATAAAGTTGCATTTGAGTTTCATCAATAATATCAGGGTTTTTGCAAAACAATTCTATGGTCCCAACCTGGTGCTCATTCCAGCCATTTAGCTTTTGAATATGCCGTAAATCACCAATTATAAAACGTGAGTCGAATTCCTCAAGACTGGTTTCGTAAATACCGGCAATTTTAAATTTCCTCCCTCTGGGGTTTGAATTTTCTCCGCTTATAAACCAAACTCTTAAATCATCTCCAATATTTATATTTAGTTTTCTGGAAATATAGGATGAAATAATTATGCTATCATTTTTTTCTGATAAATCAGGAAATCTACCCTTCACAAGACTTGCCATTAAAAACTCCGGATTGTAATCCTTCCCCAAACCCTTAAATACAATTCCTTGAATTTGATTCTCGGTTTTTAATACACCACCTTTTTTAGCCGTAAGGTTGATATATGAAATATTTTCACTGGTTTTTAATTTGTTCAGTAATTCGTCATCAACGGTAATGGCTTGTTCTTCAAGCGACTGATTATTATCGAATGGAACAACTTTCAGTTGGCTAGAAAAACCTGTAACCTTCGAACTTATGGTATTTTTAAAACCCATAACTATTGCTATGGATAGTAACATAACTGCCAGTCCTAAACTAATGCTTAGTATGGAAACACGAATAACAGGACCTGAAAAAACTTCATTTCCTTTTTGTGATATTCTTTTTGCTATGAAGTACTCGAAATTCAATATATTTGATGTTTTAAAAAGGCGAAATTACTAAAACGTGCCAATTAAATTAATTATTTATTGCCTGAAATTAATGGCAATGTAATTGTGCAAACAATTAAACCAAAAAATAAATGGATTTTTATGCTTGACAAACGGTATATTATATTTCTTTTTAATTTGTTCATCATGGCCGGCCTTATGGCTCAGGGGAGTCAGTTGGTGGAATATGAATCAATAGTTACGGGTGCCCGGCAGTACCAAAAGTATGAGTCTAAAATAAGGGGAAAAGTAGTGGCTGTTGTTGCCAATATGGCATCCACTGTAGGCGACAAACATTTGGTTGACTTCCTTTTGGAGAAAGAAGTACGGATAGCAAAAGTGTTTAGTCCTGAACATGGATTCAGAGGAGATAAAGATGCCGGAGAACTTGTTGATAGCAATATTGATGCAGAAACTGGAATTCAATTGGTTTCTCTTTACGGTCAACATAAAAAGCCCACATATTCCGACTTGGAGAATATTGATGTGGTAATATTTGATCTTCAGGATGTTGGTGTGCGTTTCTATACCTATATATCTACTTTAACCTATGTGATGGAAGCTTGTGCCGAAAATGGAGTTAAACTAATTGTTCTCGACCGACCCAATCCCAATGGTTTTTATGTTGACGGACCGGTTTTGGAAGAAAAGTATAAGTCTTTTGTGGGGATGCATCCCGTTCCAATTGTTTATGGAATGACCATAGGTGAATACGCAAAAATGGTAAATGGCGAAAACTGGCTTTACAACGGATTGCATTGCGATTTAACGGTAATACCTCTGGAAAATTATAGCAGAAACATGATAGTAAAACTGCCAATAAAACCTTCGCCAAATCTGCCGAACTGGGAATCCATTTATTTATATCCTTCGCTTTGCCTGTTTGAAGGGACTGTAGTAAGTGTAGGAAGGGGAACTAGAATGCCATTTCAAATTTATGGGCATCCCCAAATAGTTTATGGTAGTTTTGTTTTTACTCCCTTTCCTAATGCCGGCTCAAAAAAGCCTAAACTTCAGGGTGAAAAATGCTACGGACAGAATTTGAAGGGATATGCGCATAATTATAAAAATAATGAATCGGGATTGAATTTACTTTGGCTTACTGAGGCCTATAAAACACTAAATAACGACAGTACTTTTTTTAATAATTATTTTGAGAAACTTGCTGGTACTGATAAATTGCGAAAGCAAATTGAAAAAGAATGGTCGCAGCAAAAGATTAAAAAATCCTGGCAACAGGGAATTAAAAAATTTAAAGCTATTCGCGAAAAATACCTAATTTATAACTAATATGTTTGAACTCTGGAGTATCGATGCCATATGGATTAGCGTTGCTTTCCTTTTTGGAATTTTAGCAAAGCGAATTAAACTGCCACCTTTACTGGGTTATCTCGCAGGTGGCTTTGCCTTAAATTATTTTGGTATTACCGAAGGGGGAGTAGCACTGCATATGGTTGCCGACTTGGGGATTATGCTTCTGTTATTTACCATCGGATTAAAATTGGATATCAAGGCTTTGATTTCGAAAGATGTATGGCTATCCACCGGTATTCATATGGTTTTAAGTATTTTGGCATTTAGTTCACTGGTGTTTTTTATTTCCTTTTTAGGGTTAAAGAATTTGTCGGAAATAAGCCTCACAGGCAGTATATTAATAGGTTTTGCACTTAGTTTTTCGAGTACTGTTTTTGCTGTAAAGGTGCTGGAAGACAGAGGAGAGATGACATCTTTTCATGGTAATTTATCAATTGCCATTTTGATTGTGCAGGATATAATTGCTGTTATTTTTCTTACAATTTCTAAGGGGGAACTACCAAATATATGGGCATTGGGTTTGCCTGTTTACCTATTTGTTATTCGTTATGTTCTCATATGGTTCTTAAAATTTCTGGATCAGAGTGAACTCTTAACCTTATTCGGATTTTTGGCTGCATTTGTAGCCGGAGCCTTCGTATTTGAGTTTGTTGGCATAAAGCCTGATTTGGGGGCCCTGATAATTGGAATGCTAATAGGAACCGACTCACGCTCAAAAGAACTAAGCAAACATATGCTTGGGTTTAAGGATTTTTTTCTAATTGCATTTTTTTTAAACATAGGAATGTCGGGACTTCCAAACCTAAACATATTACTTATTTCATTGGTTTTAGTATTGTTCATACCATTTAAGGCAACTTTTTTTATGTTGATTTTAACCCGTTTAAATCTTAGGGCACGAACAGCATGGCATACAAGTTTGAGTTTGTCAAATTTCAGTGAGTTCGGACTGATAGTAGGGGTAATAGGAGTGAAGTTAGGATTAATTAGCGACCAATGGTTAATAGTTTTGGCTTTGGCTATGTCATTCTCTTTTCTTCTTATTTCGCCTTTTAATATAAGAACACATACTCTTTTTGAAAAATATGCTCCCTGGCTGATGAAGTTGAATACCGATAAAAAGCACCCCGACGATCAGCCTTTGGATTTGGGAAATGCCCAGGTAATAATTTGTGGTATGGGGCATGTTGGAAGAGCAGCATATCACCAACTAACAATAGATTATCCGAATAGGGTAATCGGTATAGACTATAACAGAAATGTGGTAAATAACCTCAGGAGTGCCAATAAAAATGTGTTATGGGGCGATTCAACCGATTTTAATTTCTGGCGCAACGCCAATATGCCAGATGTTGAATTGGTTATGGTAACAATGAACGATCATGCATCAAACTATAATACCGCGCATGCACTTGAAAATTGCTCCAATGAAAGTATTAAAATAGCCGCTCCGGGATATACATCTAATGAGCACAACAGTCTGAAGTCGGCGGGAGTAGATTATGTATATAATTATTATGGTCGTGCCGGAACAGAATTTGCCGCCAGTTTCTTGAAATTTATTCATGAAAGAGACAGGTCGCAGATGGATAAAACTCAGGCCCCAGAAAGTTTCAGTGATTAATTATTCTACTACCAGCGATTTTACTTTCATCTCTTTTCCGCTGATTACATTAATAAAATAGCCATTGCACTCTGGGCACTGATCGAAGGCAGTTTGTATTTCAAACTCATGATTACAATCTTTGCACTTACCTTTTGCCTGAATTTTATTGATAATTATTTCAGCCTCTTCAAGCATAGTATTTTTTGTTGCCGACTCCATAGCAAAGTCCAGGGCATGAAATTCAATTCCGGCCATGGTTCCTATGTCCAGCACCAACTCGCTAACTTTTTCTGAGTTAGCCTTTTTGGCTTCGTTTTCGGCAATTTCAATAATACTTAGTGCTATGGAAAATTCGTGCATCTATCTTTATTAATTGGAACTAAGAATTAAAGATATTTCTATTTCCTTCCGGGATAAACTTTTAAAGCTTCATCCAGAACTTTGACGGAACTATTTAAGTCGTCAACCTTTAGAACATAACTTATTCTAACCTCATCTTTTCCTCTTCCTGGGCTTGAATAAAATCCTGTTGCCGGAGCCAGCATAACTGTTTCGTTATTATAGTTAAAATCGTCGAGCAGCCATTTGCAGAATCTATCCGAATCATCGATGGGCAGTTTTGCAACCACATAAAATGCTCCTGAAGGATTTGGGCAATATGCACCTTCTATTTTATTAATTCCTTCTACAACTGCATTTCTTCTGGCAAGGTATTCCTTTTTAACATTAACGAAATATTCATCAGGCGTATCTACAGCAGCCTCGGCAGCAATTTGTCCGAATGACGGAGGACTTAAACGGGCTTGTGCAAATTTTAGAGCAGTAGCCATTAACTCCTTGTTTTTTGATGCCATCCATCCAATACGCGCTCCACAAGCACTGTAACGCTTCGAAACCGAGTCGATTAAAATTACGTTATCCTCTATGCCTTCTAAATACATTGCCGAATAATGAACTTTTCCATCGTAGGTAAATTCACGATATACCTCATCGGCTATCAGGAATAAATTATGCTTTTTAACAATATCCCTTAAAATTTCCAACTCCTCTTTCGAATATAAATAACCTGTAGGATTGTTTGGATTACAAACCAAAATTGCCTTGGTTTTATCCGTAATATTCTTTTCAAACTCCTCTATCGGAGGTAAAGCAAAGCCTGTTTCTATGGAAGAAAATATTGGGGTTACATTTATACCCGCATTCTTGGCAAAACCATTATAATTTGCATAAAATGGTTCCGGAATTATTACTTCATCCTCAGGATCCATAATCGATTGGAAAGCAAAAAGTAATGCTTCTGAAGCACCTGCACCAACAATTATTTCTTCCGGATCAAGATCGATGTTTACGCTTTTATAATAATCCGTAAGTTTTCTCCTCAGGGAGATGTTACCTGCAGAATGACTATAAACTATTACCTCATCCTTAAAATTTTTAACAGCATTCAATGCCACGGCAGGAGTTTCAATATCGGGTTGTCCAATATTTAAATGGTGTACCTTAACTCCTTTTGCTTTAGCATTTTCTGCAAACGGAACTAACTTTCTTATGGGGGACTCCGGCATGGATTTCCCTTTGGCTGATATATTCAACATAATGTGTTTGTTTGAATGTAAATATATTTTATTTCTTGTCGTTCAAAGGTGCTGATCCCATACTGGTTGGCTTTTCCGGAAGTGCTTCCTCTGGTTTTGGAATAACTTTTCCCTTAATTCTTAAAATAACAGTTTTGGAATTAGAATATACAGTAACCGACTTATTGAAAGATCCGGCTTTATGAGTATTGTATGTTACTTTAATTTCGCTTGATTCACCAGGAAGAATTGGCTCTTTCGGCCATGATGGAACAGTACATCCACATGAAGATCTTGGTTTGGAAAGTATTAATGGCTCATTACCTTCATTGGTAAATTCAAATTTATAGGTTCCGTCACCATGTAAATATATCTCGCCATAATCGTGTGAAGTAGTTTTAAATTTGATTTCAGGGCCATTCTTTTTAGCAGCTTCTTGATTGTCAGTTGCTTTGTCCTGTGCCTGTAGGGTAAATAAACCCATCATTAAAATTGCTGCAATTACTATTCTTTTCATTTTGCTTTTTTTTGAAATGATTTATGAGCGCCAAAATTAATAATACTTATTATAAGGAGAATAAATAATTAAGTATTTTTAAAAATAAACTACCTGATTTTTCTATGCTTGCTCTGCGATTCGCTGTAATCAGCTAATGTTCTGGATTTTAGGAACTGTACAAAATTTTGTGTCATATCTATGGTAAGTCTGTCGAAAACACAATTATCAAAAGGACAAACTTCATGATCAATCGGGCATTCCGCAACCGTTATTTTACCTTCTATGGATTCATATATTTCCAGCATTGTAATTTCTTTGGGCTTTACTTTTAAGAAAAAGCCTCCCGACGGACCACGGGTGGAGCCTAAATATCCCTCCTTAACAAGTTTTTGTAAAACCTTGGCAACATGAAATTTAGAACTAGAAATAGCCTTTGCTATTGCGTTTACATTCACATGACCGCTCTTGTCGTTTGAAATTATTATCATGCTATGAAGAGCAATAGTAACCGCTTCGGTAATATTTAAGACTTTAGCCATATATTTAAGTATTCAATCACCAAAATTACTAATTATTTCAATTGGCTGCTATGCCTGAGATTAATTGAATGAATTCTAAATAATTTATATAATATTGCCAAAAATTATACACTTAAATTTTGTAGCAATAATAATTTATTTTTGTAAAAAATACAGATAGTGACAAACTTTTTAGCGATACTTCAGCAAAGCTTCGTAATTACATTTTTTGTGCTGGCAATGATGCTTGTAATAGAATACTTGAATATACTTTCAAGGGGGAATTGGAGTAAGAGTTTGGAGAACAGCCCTGCCAAGCAAATTATTTTCGGTGCATTACTGGGTTTAATTCCTGGATGCCTGGGGGCTTATTCTGCAGTTTCTCTTTACCTTCATAATATAATTAGTACCGGAGCTCTCGTAGCCACAATGATTGCATCTTCTGGTGACGAAGCGTTTTTTATGTTTTCTGTTATTCCCGACAAGGCCATTCTAATACAATTTGTTTTGTTTATAATAGCAATAATTGTTGGTTTTCTGGTTAATACATTTTATAAAAAACGTCTTTTTAAATATCCTGAAAAGCATTTGCATATTCATAAAATGGAAA
This sequence comes from Marinilabiliales bacterium, assembly GCA_002869365.1. GTDB lineage: Bacteria > Bacteroidota > Bacteroidia > Bacteroidales > F082 > BM524. Next base: position 13,493 of record PKTA01000007.1, read on the forward strand.
CCGATTGCATTTGCTTCGATTTAAAGGAAATACTCTCTCAGCTAAAGAAAATATCTGTTCTCAGGCTAAGTTTGTTAATAGGGCTGCTTTTGGTACTGGGATTCTTTATTTTTAATTTATTGGAAGGTCATCATGATCATGAGGAGACAGCACATTTGATTCTAAATCAACATGATCACCCTCTTTGGATAAGTATAACGTTTATCGTCGTTTTAACCATATCATTTTTAATTGTACTTACTGTTAACGATCATTTCCTTAAAGAACATGTACTCGACCACATAGTTAAAAAGCACTTCCTAAGGATTTTTCTCTGGACATTTGGCACTTTGATAATGCTTTCCATTATTGAATCATATATTAATCTGGAAGAAGTAATAGGTAATAATCTGTTTATCGTATTAGTAGTTGCCATACTTGTTGGAATAATTCCTGAATCGGGTCCGCATATGGTTTTTGTCTTACTATTTGCCAATGGTACTATTCCCATAAGTATACTTATTGCCAGTTCTGTAGTTCAGGATGGACATGGTAGCCTTCCACTATTGGCTGAGTCGCGTAAGAGTTTTGTATTCATTAAGTTAGTTAATATAGCTGCAGGCTTTATTGTTGGAAGTGCCGGATTACTTCTTGGATTTTAAATGCCATTAAACAAATTTCATAAATTTGCTATCCGAAAAATTGATATTGAATGATGAACATTAATAAAGAAATCGATCAGTGGAACAAGCAATTGGCTAATTCAAGTGCCGAAGAAATTATAGCATTTTTTACTTCTAAATTCAGTGATAAGATATCATTGTCATCCAGTCTGGGTCTTGAAGATCAAGTTCTTACTGAAATTGTTAGTCGTATTAGTCCTGCAACAGAAATTTTTACTCTCGATACCGGACGATTATTTCCTGAAACTTACGATTTAATTGATCTCACATCAAAGAAATATAAAAAAGCAATCAAAATTTACTTTCCCGATTCTAAAGAGGTAGAAGAAATGGTTGCCGAAAAAGGTATAAACTTATTTTACGATAGTATAGAAAATAGAAAATTATGCTGTGGAATAAGGAAGATACAACCATTAAAAAGAGCCCTTAAAGGTTTAGATGCATGGATTACAGGCTTAAGAAGAGAACAGTCGGTTACCCGTACAAATTTAAATATAGTTGAATGGGATGAAGCTAACCAACTTTTAAAAGTTAATCCTCTCATTAACTGGACTGAAGAAGATGTTTGGGATTATATTGAAAAGAAGAATGTTCCTTACAATAAACTGCATAAACAAGGCTTTGCCAGTATAGGTTGTCAACCTTGTACCCGTGCAATCGAAGATGGAGAAGATGTGCGCGCAGGAAGATGGTGGTGGGAAAATCCGGAAACCAAAGAATGCGGACTGCATGTAAAATAATTTCCTGTAGCGAATTTATTAAAGTGCTATTCTGTTTTAACTAACTTATTTATGAATCGTCAGATACTCCGTTTAGCAATACCCAATATTATCACAAATATTACGGTACCGCTTTTGGGTTTGGTTGATATGGCCTTAATGGGACATTTGCCAAATCCTATTTTTATCGGAGCAATTGCTTTGGGATCGGTAGTATTTAATTTGGTTTATACAGGGTTTGGTTTCTTGAGAATGGGAACCACAGGGTTTACTTCTCAACTGTTTGGTGCCAACGATAAACAGGGACTAAACCTGATTTTATGGCGTTCTGTCCTCACTGCCGGAGCAATTGGCTTATTACTTATTCTTTTGCAAAAACCCATCGAATTTGCAGCATTTAGCATACTCGATTCCAGCAATGATGTGTTGGTGCTGGCTAAAGAATACTACTTTATCAGAATATGGGCAGCACCTGCCACCTTGGGATTGTACGCTTTTTATGGCTGGTTCCTGGGAATGCAAAATGCACGACCTCCCATGATAATTGCCATTACCGTAAATGTTATAAATATTTTGCTGGATTTTATATTTGTTTATGCCCTTGATTATAATTCTGCAGGAGTAGCGTTTGCCAGTGTTATAGCACAATACTCAGGTCTTGTGTTGGCAATTTTATTCGTAATCTTTAAATATACCGAATATGCAAAAGCACCAGCCTTAAAATTAATAATGCAAGCCGCTGAACTCAAAAGGTTTTTTAAAGTTAATACCGACATATTTTTCAGAACAATAGCGCTCATGTTGAGTTTTACTTTTTTTACTTATACCTCTGCCAATATGGGCGATAAGGTGCTGGCAGTTAATAGTTTGTTAATACAATTCTTCTTTATATTTTCGTATTTTGCCGATGGATTTGCCTTTGCGGGAGAAGCCCTTAGCGGGAAAGCGTATGGTGCCGATAACAATAAAATGCTTTCAAAAACCATTAAGTATTTATTCTTCTGGGGTGGAATATCAGCCTTGGCATTTTCCATATTATACTTTTCTGCCTACAACATTATTCTCAAATTCCTTACCGATAACAATGAATTAATTGTACTTGCAAGAGAATTTAACTGGTGGGTAGTATTATTGCCAATTACCACATTCGCCGCATTTATTTGGGATGGAATTTTTATTGGACTAACCGCCTCCAGGCAGATGCTCATTGTTATGCTTATTGCCATATTTGGATTTTATTTCCCGGCCTACTACCTAAGTTCAAACTTACTGGAAAACCATAGCCTTTGGTTCGCGATGAACCTGTTTATGGCCGCCAGAAGTTTATTTATGTGGATATACTCAAAAAAAATGCTCAAAAATATTTAAATCTTCATTACCTTATAAAAAACACAAAAACAATTAGTTAGAGTGTTAATTTAATCTTTTTTAGAAGGTTTAATCTAGTGTTATGTGAAATTTTTAGTACTTTGTGTTGCATAGTACCAAATTATGCATTATATTTGCGCCGATAATTAAAAAAATAGAAATATGAAACTGGAAAAAACCACAGCGCAAATGAGAAGGGGAGTTTTGGAACTCTGTGTGCTATCGGTTATCTCCGACAAAGAAGTTTATACTTCTGATATAATCGATGCCATGAAGGAGGCCGAGCTTATAGTAGTTGAAGGAACTGTATATCCTCTTCTAACTCGTCTTAAAAACGACAACATATTAAAATATAAGTGGGAGGAATCTACTTCTGGTCCACCACGAAAATACTATAGCCTTACAGAAAAAGGAAATGAAATTTTAAAGCAACTAAAGGAAAGTTGGAATGAGTTAAACAAATCGGTTACTAAACTCTTAAATAAAAAGTAAAATGAAAACAACAACTAACATAAATATAAACGGAATTAGTTTCACTCTTGATGAGGATGCTTATCAAATGATAAACGAGTATATGATTTCACTGAAATCGCATTTTAAGAACAAAAAGGGCGGAGCAGAAATTATCAGTGACATTGAAGCTCGTATAGCCGAATTATTTCAAAAAATGCTTAACGATAATAAACAGGTTATTAATCTGGAAGATGTGAAAAAAGTTAAAAGTCAACTGGGGCAACCATCAGATTTTGAATCGGATAACGAGGAAGATCAAGCGTATGATTATTCCTATGATTTTACTCGAAAACGTCTGTATCGGGATATAAATGATCGGATGATAGGAGGGGTTTGTTCAGGATTAGGGGCTTATTTTCATGTGGATACCACCTGGGTACGACTTGCTTTTGTAATAGCGATTATTTCAGGAGTTAGTCCTTTTATTTATTTAATATTATGGATAGTAATACCTCCTGCAATTTCTGCTACCGAACGTTTGGAAATGAGAGGCGAGGCTGTAAATATTTCAAATATTGAAAAAGCAATAAAAGAGGAATTAAATGAAATTCGGGATAAGGTTGATGATTTAGCCGGGCAGGCAAGAGATAAGTTCAGAAGAAAGAAAAAGCAGTAAAATCAATATTTAATATTTTTCAATATTTTTTCATAATCATACCTTAGATCTTCATGCAGTTTAGGCATAGTTTTTCTAATGCCTTGCAACTGTTTGAGAAGTATGTTCTCCAAAGCAAGACTGTTTCTTATACTTGGTTTAAAATTGGCTAATTTTATACAAAACCAAAGTAATAATTCAACTTCTGTTTGCTTGTCGAGCGAATAGCGGATACGGGTTTTAGTATGTCGAAGTATTTTCCTAACGCTTTTCTTAATATAGTAATAAGATGCTGTGTTTATCTCTTCGAACATACTATTCATTTCTTGCTTCACGCTTTCAACATATGCATTCTCATCTACTGATTCGAATAAAGCGTAAGTCAGTAATTCTTTATTTTCCTTTTTAAATCTTGCTAAACGCAGAATAGTTTCCTTAAGTTCCTGTGGGGAACGCTCACCTAATTCACGTTTTATTTCACTTACTGAAGCTGTCTTCACTATTTATTATCTCCTTTCTCTGCAAAAATAGGATTTTAAAATTCTCTTTTATAGTTATTTATACTTTCAGAAAATTAAATCCGATTTATGATTATTATAAAACCCTTGTATTCAGTCAGTTAAATATTAACTGATCTATTTTATAAACAATTGATTATTAATTTATTCAGAACAAAATATCATCAAGTGTTAATCAACAAATCCATTAGATTTTCATAAATTTGCCGATTATTAAAAACCGAAAATTATCAGGATTTATGAAACAACTTATTGAATGCGTACCAAATTTTAGCGAAGGCAGAGACATGTCTGTTATTAAACAGATTACCGATGAAATGGAAAAGGTTGAAGGTGTTAAACTACTGGATGTTGATCCGGGTGCTGCCACCAACAGAACCGTTGTTACAATTGTAGGTAGTCCTGAGGAAGTTATAGAAGCTGCCTTTATAGGTATAAAAAAGGCATCACAACTTATCGATATGCGTCATCACAAAGGTGAGCATCCGCGTTTTGGTGCTACTGATGTTTGTCCGCTTATTCCGGTGGCAAACATAAGCATGGAAGAAACAGTTAAGTATGCCCGTAAGTTGGCTGAAAGAGTAGGTGGTGATTTGGGAATCCCGGTTTTTTGTTATGAAAATGCGGCTTTTACCGATGTTAGAAAGAATCTTGCTAATTGCCGTTCAGGAGAATATGAGGCTTTAGCTGACAGAATCGTTACCGATGAATGGAAACCCGATTTCGGATCAAACGAATTCACTCAAAATGTGGCTCAAAGTGGTGCAACAGCGGTAGGAGCAAGAGATTTTTTGGTTGCTTTTAATGTGAATTTAAATACTACTTCTACACGTCGTGCAAATGCCATAGCATTCGATGTTAGAGAAAGAGGAAGAACCAAGCGAGAAGGAAATCCAATTACCGGAAAAATTGTTAAAGATGAAAATGGTAAGCCGGTTATGATTCCCGGTTCTTTAAAATCGGTTAAAGGAATTGGCTGGTTTATTGAAGAATATGGTGTTGCTCAAATTAGTATGAACCTTACAAATATCAGCATAACGCCGGTTCATATCGCCTTTGATGAAGTTTGTAAAAAAGCAAATGCAAGAGGCATTAGAGTTACAGGATCAGAATTGGTTGGACTTATACCACTTCAGGCTATGCTTGATGCAGGAAAATATTTCCTTCGCAAACAACAAAGATCGGTTGGAGTTGATAATGATGAACTTATCAAAATTGCAATAAAATCTATGGGACTTGATGAATTAAAACCTTTCAATCCCAAAGAAAAAATTATAGAATATATGTTGGAAGAGAATTCCAATAAGTTGGTTGATATGACGGTTACGGGATTTGCCAACGAAACTGCGTCTGAATCGCCTGCACCGGGGGGTGGATCCATTTCGGCTTACGTAGGTTCCTTAGGAGCCTCCCTGGCCACCATGGTTGCCAATTTATCTTCTCACAAGCGAGGCTGGGATGAAAGATGGGAAGAATTTTCAGAATGGGCAGAAAAAGGACAAAATATAAAAGACCATTTGTTGCATTTGGTTGATGAGGATACCAATGCTTTCAACAAAATTATGGATGCCTTTGGTCTCCCAAAAAAGTCTGATGAGGAGAAGAATATACGTAAACAGGCTATAGAAGATGCTTCTAAATATGCAATGGAGATTCCTTTTAAGGTTATGGAAGTTTCTCTCAACTCATTCGAAGTAATTAAAGCTATGGCTGAAATTGGAAATCCTAATTCTGTTTCCGATGCAGGAGTTGGTGCCCTTTGTGCCCTAACGGCTGTAGAAGGTGCTTACCTGAATGTAAAAATTAATGCAGGAGGTATAGAAGATAAGCAGTTTACTAACGATTTAGTTGAAAGAGGCGCTGAAATTGCAATGTCGGCCAAGAAACTAAGAGATGAGATAATTTCGATAGTAGATGAAAAAATTGAAAAATTATAATTTGATAATTTTCCTCATAAAAAAACATAATGGATAATTTTACTACCATATTGCTTTATTTTACTTCCTTTTTAACTTTGATGAATCCCATGGGGATAATGCCTGTTTTTTTAAGCAAGACATCAAATTTATCCAAAAGAGAAAGAAGAAAAACTGCAATAAAAGCTGTTATTACGGCAACTGCTGTTCTCATGTTGTTTTCCTTTGGAGGCGAATACCTTTTTAAATTTTTCGGAATTTCAGTGGCAGGACTTAAAGTAGTGGGTGGTGTTTTGTTCTTTATAATGGGTTATGATATGCTTAATGCACGACTTAGCCCCATGAAAATAAAGGAGGAAGATGTTGATAAATATGTTGATGATATCTCCATTACCCCGTTGGGAATTCCAATGATAGCAGGCCCCGGAGCAATTACAAATGCCATTGTACTTATGGGTGAGAGTCCTGATATTGCAGGAAAGATGATAGTAGTAATTTCCATAGTTTTGGTCTCTATTGTGCTGCTTGGTGTTTTATTGGGTGCTGTAGGCATTACGAAGTTTTTGGGGGATACTGGAAATAAAATTATGATGAAATTAATGGGATTAATTGTTATGGTTATAGCCGTGGAGTTTTTCTTCTCGGGTATAAGCCCTTATATTCAGACAATTATGACTAATTAAAATTAATCAAAAAATATTTGGTTTTTAACTCAAATGTTGATATTTTTGCCGACCGAATTTTAAAGCGATAAAGAAATGGCCAAAAAGACTAAAGACGCCAGGATACAAGTAATATTGGAATGTACAGAGCATAAAGAGAGCGGTATGCCTGGAACATCAAGGTATATAACTACCAAGAATAAGAAGAATTCACCAGGAAGAATTGAACTTAAGAAGTACAATCCTATCCTTAAGAAAATGACATTACACAGAGAAATTAAATAATTTGAACCATGGCTAAGAAAGTTGTTGCAACACTACAATCATCCGGAAAAGATTTTGCAA
>PKTA01000115.1 GCA_002869365.1 Marinilabiliales bacterium
AGTGTGAGTTAGAGTGTGAGTTTTGAGTGAAACAATTTTTCGTGATCGCCCTGAGTCTCTCTCAAGACTCAGGACTCACACTCAAAACTGTTTGTGGGCCCACCAGGACTTGAACCTGGGACAACCTGATTATGAGTCAGGGACTCTAACCAACTGAGCTATAGGCCCCGCTTATTTAAAAGCACCAATTTTAATATAAATATCAAAATCGGGCTGCAAAATTAAAAATATTTTTAATTAGTCAACAATAATTTTGCAATATTATTTTATTAGTTTTGTCGCCGTGTTTAAAAGCATAGAAAATAGACTTTTACCGATCCCCGACCTCCCGTCGATTGTTTCACTATTCCTTTTTTTTACTTTCCTTACCACTAGTATTTTTGCGCTTCCAAAAGAAGGAAATGATGTAAAAGAATGGAAACTCGTAAAAAATGATAATGAAGTTAAAGCCTATGTGGAAGAAGGCCCCATCAATGATGTGAAAAGCGTTATGGTGGAAACTGTAGTTATAGCAAACCTTGCGCAATTGGTTTCAATAATTAAGGATACCGACCATCATGAAGATTGGGTATATATGAATGCCGAATCTGATATAGTTGAAATAAAAGACTGCTGCCATTGGAAATATTATGGACGTACAGATGTTCCATGGCCGGCCACCGACAGAGATTGCGTTGTGCAAACCACATTGCTACAAGACCCGCAAGATTATTCAATAACTATTACAGGCCATGCTATTAGTGGTTTTATGGATAAAAAGGATGATTGCGTTCGTATCACCCAAAGTCGATCACAATGGACCTTAAATCCCCTCGGAAATAATATGGTACATGTATCCTTTGAATTAAAAGCCGATATTGGTGGCAATATCCCAAACTGGCTAATAAATATGGCTATTGCCAAGGGACCATTTAAAACCATGAACGGATTTAAAGAAATAGTTGAATCAGGCAGGTATGAAGATGCTAAACTTCCGTTTATTGAGGAATATCATTACTAGGGAACAAGGCTAATCCCGATGGCTATCGGGAAAAGTGGAAAGGCTAAAGTTGAAAGTTTAAAGTGCCTAAAGTTTGAATGAATAACTAATGACCCCTACCTCCATTTCATTTCGGAGGACAATGAATGACCAATGATTATTGACCAATGACAACTCCTAACTCGTAATTCTTCACAACCCTAAAAGTCCTCATCTCCACCGCCATCGGAATTTCCACGTTTCATTTTAAAGTTATTAAACTTATAAGAAAAAGTAATTCTGAAAACAGGAGATAAGGGATTATACGAATTATAGGTATAAAAATCATCCCCACTACTGCTACTTTCATGTAAGGCGGTTCCAAGTATATTTCTCGCTTGCAGGTTTGCTGTTAACGACCTTTTCAGGAAACTCATTTTTAATGCTGCATCAATGGTGAAAAAGCCTGCGTTTGTACCTTGAGCAGTAACTGTATTACTATTATATCTGCTACTTGCCTGCAACTGCAAATTCTTCATCAGGGTGAAAGTATTATTAAAACGGCTACTCCAGTTTACTGAGTTTCTGCTAAAATCAGTTTCATTCAACTGGCCTTCAATTCTGTAATTATACAAGTTTCCGCTAAGCGACATTTCCCACCAGGGGGTAATTCCCATATTCAACATGGCTTCAACGCCAAGTGAATAATCGTTACCAACATTCTCAAAAGATGACAACATAACATTATCAACATTGGAACTATCGGCAGGAATATATACCGAACGTATTCTTTCAACCTTATTATTTGTAATCCTGTAGTATCCTTCAAGAGAAAAGAAATTATCATCGAATTTGTATAAATAACCAGCATCAAACGAATCGATATATTCTGATTGCAGATCAGGATTTCCTTTTCTAACATTATAATTATCCTGCCAGGTAACAAAGGGTTCCAGTTGCCAGCCTCTTGGCCTGTCTATTCTGCGTGAATAACTCAGCATAAGTTCCTGATCCTTTGGCAACTTGTAAGATGCATGTACCGTAGGAAATAAATCCCAGCGGTTTAAAACAAAATCATCCTCGCCTGTCATTTCAACTGTACGGTCGGTATATTCGGTACGTAATCCTGCCTGATACCCAAACTTACCTGATTCTCCTGCAAAAAGGGCATAAGCAGCATAAAAATTTCTATAATATGTAGTATTATAACTAAAATCAGGCTCTAATTCCAGTTCTCCACTTGAGGGATTATATCGCCATAATTGAGTATTATCTTCATTATTTCCCAGGCGTCCCTGCAGGCCTGCCTCAAACTTATTATTTCTTTTTATGGGAAGAGTATAGTCTAGGTTCATTCTCAATGATGTTGATGGCCCGTCTTCAATATTTTTTTGTCCTCCTGTTGTATCATTCGACATATCAGTAAGTAGATTAATAGTTGATTCATTACTTACACGACTTCTGTAGTTAAGTTGGAACTTAATCTCATGCTTTGCCATAAGTTTTTTAACTTCCGGGGCATCACCATTTTTCGAATTACCCATTCCCTTTTTTAATGGATTGTTCTCTTCTGCTTTTTTACTAAAAGTGTGCTGATACACAACATCAGCGGCGAAATAATCACCACCTCTTTCAGTTTCATCCTTACTATAGTAATTAAGGATATCTGTTCCGGGAACATAATATTCTTCATACAACAGATCAGAGCCATTATTCATAGCCCAGTTACCATATCTTCCCGAAAGGGAAAAGAAATCGTTTTTTGTTGGATTATATTCGAAGCCTGCTTTGTAACTACCTCTGTGAAAATTTCGTTCAGTATTACCGTTAGAATTTAGGAAAAAAGTAGTGTCGTTTTTATAAGTTTCCCTTTCACTAACAACATCACCGGGACGTGTTCTTTGGTCGTAGTTTGCTCCCAGAATAAAGTTAAACTTCGAAAGACGATAACTCAATTGAATATCGCCTCCATACTGTCCGAAAGTTCCCACATTAAGATTAGCGATTCCACTCAAGCCATCAATAAAATTCTTCTTGGTAACAATATTGATAATTCCTGCCGCTCCATCGGGTTCGTATTTTACTGAAGGGTTTGTAATAATTTCAATATTCTCAATATTACTTGAAGAAATTTGACGAAGCGCATCCGAAGGTTCTAATATAGTTGGTTTTCCATCAATCAAAACAGTAAAACTACTACTTCCCCTAAGGGAAACATTACCTTCGATATCAACTTGAACAGAAGGTACATTTTCCAGAATATCGACAGCATTTCCGGCTTCTGCAGTAATCTGCTTATCAACATTTAT
>PKTA01000038.1 GCA_002869365.1 Marinilabiliales bacterium
AAGATAAATGTAGAAAATGCTTATAATTTTGGTTCCATTTGGATGCTAAGTACCGAAGAAGGATATGCCACAGTTGACGCCTATGATGGTGGCGACTTTGCGAGTAATAAACTTTACCATACCCAGGATGGCGGATATACTTGGGAGGCAGAAGGGATTTCTGAAAATTTCCTTAGAATGAAAAAAGTATTTTTCAGAGGCCCATATCTTGGCTTTTGTGTTGGGCAAGGGGCTGAAACATATCGTTTTACAGTAGGAAAATAATTAATTGAAACTTTAGGAATAAAAATAATAATTATGAAAAAGGTAGTATTTATATTGAGTTTGCTGATGCTTGTTGTATCCAGCAGTTCTTTTTCTCAGTTTGGAATTGAGAAAAAAATAAGAAATAAGTATAAAAAGGAAGGTAAAAAACATGCCGATAAACAACTTGAAAAAGCAGAGGATAAAGGCATGGAACAAGCTGATAAAGCACTAGACAAGGCTACTGATGCTGTTGATCCACAGTTAGACAAGGCCGAAGAAAAGAAAGAAGTTGGTGAAGAATATGTAGGTAAAGGCCTCGATAAATATCAGGAATTTGTGGATAATTACGATGAAACCATAAGTAGTAAAAATCCTGAGGATTATCGTAGATATTCCTTCAATTCAGCTGCTGTTATTTATAGGATTGATGATTCTGATGATAAAAGAAAAGAGGTTTTTATAGAGGATGGAGGTTATAAATATGCCGAATATGAATATGAAACCAAAAGAAAAAAAACTGATAAAAAGGGACAGATTCTTACCGGAAGTAAAATGATTAGCCTCGACTTTGAACACTATACAGCTGTGGAAATGAATAATCCACTTGCTTATTTGCTAGCCAATCCTGATAGAGATTGGGAAGAGTCATCAAAGAGGATATTGGAAAAAATGGGATATGAAATTATCGGGCATGAAACTATTTTGAACAGAGACTGTGAAATTTGGAAACAAGGTGCTCACAAAATGTGGGTTTGGAATGGTTTAACTTTAAAATCAAAAATGGGCCGTAGTACTGAAATTGCAACCGACATAAAAATTAATGAAGGTGTTGCTGAGAAAAATTTTTTAGTACCGGATGGTTTTGAATTTACTGTATTAGACGAAAAGTCATTATTTCCTGATTTGTCGGAGGCTACTTGGGAGGAAGATGAAATGACTCCTGAAGAATGGAATCAAATGTTGGATAAAGTAGAAACAATGTCGTGGAGTGAGTTTAAGGCAATGGTTTTAAAGGAAGATCCAGATGTAAATATTGAGCAGTTAAAACAATCGTATTTATATTTGCGACAAGAGGCAAAGCGACGACATAAGGAATAAAAGGAAAAGGCGGCCGAGCAAATGCAAGGCCGCCTTTATTATATCAAATTATTATAGTCTATGATTGTAATGCAAGACGTTTAAAAGCAGTAACAGTAAGATCTTTGTCAACTGATTTAAGATACTGAGAAACTGATTGTTTTGAATCTTTAATAAAAGCCTGATTTAATAAAGTACTTTCTTTGAAGAATTTATTTAATTTACCAAGGGCAATTTTCTCAAGCATTTCTTCTGGTTTTCCTTCCTGACGTGCTTGATCTTTTCCAATTTCAATTTCACGATCGATCATTTCCTGAGAAACATCTTCTTTATCAAGAGAAACAGGAGACATGGCGGCAATTTGCATAACTACATCTTTACCAGCATCTGTTAGTTTATCACCAGCTAGGTTGAAACCAGCAATAGTTGCAATACGGTTACCCGGGTGAATATATGCATAAACTGATTCGGCTTCAATTACTTCATAATGACCTAATTGAATTTTCTCGCCTATAACACCTGTTTGGTCGGTAATAGTTTCTTCAACTGTTCTTCCATCAAGGGTAAGAGCCTTAAGAGCATCTTCACTTGCTGCACGGTTTTCGATAGCTAAATCTAAAACACTTTGAACATAAGAAACGAAGTCAGCATTTTTAGCAACGAAATCAGTCTCGCAATTAATCATAATTGCAGCGCCAAATTTTTTATCATCACTAATTTTTGCAAGAACAACACCTTCACCAGCTTCGCGATCAGCACGTTTAGCAGCTACTTTTTGTCCTTTTTTTCTTAATACGTCAATTGCTTTTTCAAGGTCTCCGTCACATTCTACCAATGCATTTTTACAATCCATCATACCTGCACCGGTAATTTTTCTGAGTTCGTTTACCTGTTGGGCTGTTATTTTCATCTGTATATTTTTTTATTATTAATGGTCAGATGGAACCGCATAATGTAAAATAATCATTGTAATTGTAATAAATAATTATTTTAAAATTATGCTTGTTTCATTTTACCTACAGTTTTATCTTTATAATTTATTATTTCTTCTTTGAAACAGGTTTTCTAGTCCTTTTTGGCTTAGTTGTTTCTTTTTCACCATCTGCTACTTTTGCTTTAGCTTTTACTTTTGCTTTTTCAGCATCAATGTCAGCCTGAGCTTCTGCATCTTCAAGTGCTTTTGATTTTACTTTAATGTCTTTAGCTTCTTGCTCATCTTTAGCTTCCTGCTCTTTTTTATCTTTTGAAAGTTTTCTTTCCTGAAGTCCTTCAGCAATAGCTTGAGCAGCAGCAGTAACAATTAAAGAAATTGATTTTGAAGCATCATCATTAGCAGGGATAGCAAAATCAACAGATGTAGGATCAGAGTTGGTATCTACCATTCCGAAAACAGGTATGTTTAATTTTTTTGCTTCTGCTAAAGCGATGTGTTCTTTATTTATATCAACGATAAACAAAGCAGAAGGTATGCGATTCATATCTGCAATACTTCCCAATGTTTTTTCCAATTTTGCACGTTCACGTGTAATTTGCAGACGTTCGCGTTTCGAAAGGTTGTTATATGCAGGGCTTTTCATCAACTTGTCGATACCTGTCATCTTACGAATTGCTTTTCTAACTGTAGCAAAGTTTGTTAACATACAACCTGTCCAACGCTCGGTAATATATGGCATATTAATTTTTTGCACTGTTTCTGCAACTATATCTTTTGCTTGCTTTTTAGTAGCAACAAAAAGAATTTTTCTACCTGATTTAGCAATTTGCTTAAGAGCATTTTGCGCTTCATCTAATTTAGCCTGTGTTTTGTACAGGTCAATGATATGAATACCATTGCGCTCCATAAAGATATAAGGAGCCATGTTAGGATTCCACTTACGACGGAGGTGGCCAAAATGAACCCCTGCATCAAGCATATCCTCAAAACTTACTTTG
>PKTA01000147.1 GCA_002869365.1 Marinilabiliales bacterium
AAATATTTCTGACATTATTACTAAATAGGAAATATTTATTCTTTAAATTGATATCGATTTTCTTCAAGTGTGAAGTTGTACACACATTCCGGAAAGTATTTCAAATGAATACTCCGGAGGAGTATAATATTTATTGCCCCGCCAGAATGGCGGGGTATTATAAATAGAGTTATTCACAGTTTTGGAAGGCTTTTTGTTTCCCGAAGGGCACAAAAAACATTACAAAACATTGATTTAATAAGAATAGCCCAATCTTATTATAACCAAACCCAAATTTGATTCCTCATCATTTTACTACATTTATTTTATTTGGAATAAAATGGAATGTTTAATTGTCAAACCACCAAACATTAATAATAAATAAGATGAGAAAAATAATTTTTGTAATGATAACTGTACTGTCAATAAGCAGTATAATGGCTCAAGGTAACGGAAGGGGCAGAGGCCAAATGAGACAAGGTAAATCAATGGATTGTAATAATCCTTGTGTCAAGGATATGAAATCGGAATTAACAAAACAACAAAGCGCGTTTTATGCTTTGCTAACGGGAAAAGAAAAATCTAAAATTGAATCGATCAAAAGCAGACATGCTGAACTAAAAAAGGACATTTCTAAAGATAGCGATGTGGAACAATCAAGGGCTTTTCGCGATGAAATGTATAAAATAAGAAAAGAGGCTGAGAAAATTGCCGATAAATATCCTGAGCAATCAAAAAAATATACAAGTGAGATTGAAGAATTCCAGAAAAATTGTAAAAATAATTTTAATGGAAATGGCAGGAATAATATTGGTAAAGGCAAAAGAGCAGGCAATAATATGAATATGCGTTCAATGAAGAATATTAATGATGCTGCATGGCTATTGCTTTGGGATGAAAATACTACCAGACCTATGATGGGAATGCGTTCTCAACGAAATGGTATGAGGGGAAATAATATGAGATTTATGAAGGATGTTCCTGAAGAAGCAAAAACTTATGCTAAAGAAAATATCTTTCCGGTTATTGCTGAGAAAAGAAAAACTTTCGATAAAAATCTAAATGATACCGAAAAGAAAGAAATTGAAACTGCAAGAGGAATGATAATGTCGCGTGAGGCTATGGTTAAAAATTGGAGAGAAAGCGAAGATTTTGTTCCCGGACAAAGACGTGATGATCCTGCTTTCGACAGTTTTAGAGAACAGATGCAAAAAAGTATGCAGGCGGTTCGGGCAATTGCCATTGAACATAATGATGAAATCCAGACAATTTTAAATGACATAAAACCACAAAAAGAAAAGTGGAAGAATGATATGAAAAAACTTATGTCTGACAATGACAGGAAAGGAAAAAGAAGAAACTTTAAGGGAGGGTCCGAAGAAATGAGATTCCTTTTGTTAAATCCTGAAATAAGTGAAACGCTGAGGTTTTTTTAAATGTAAATTTTAAATGGTTTATAATAATTGGTTCGGTTGGGGTTAAATCATCAACTGAACCTTTTTTGTGAGTTAAAAACTAAAAGTTAACAACTAAAAACTAAAAGTTAAAAGTGAATAGTGAGTTGGAATCACCAGCCTCTTAACCTTTGAACTTCTGAACCTCTTGTCCTAAGCCTATATTAATTAAATAAATCAAACAATACTGTTCAACTGGTTTATCAACTCCTCAACTGTACCATTATTATTTAAAACAAAATCGGCCATTTCAATACATTTCGAAAGGTTTTGTTTATTTGGATCCGTTGAAGTCATTTCACGTTTTTCATTGGCAATAAAAGTATCAAAATCAATAGTATCAGTTTCTGAAGCTCGCAGAGTAATTCTTTGGTAACGAATTTTCGGATCAGCATCCACAGCAAGTAAAATAAAATTACCCTTACTTTTCAAAAACTCAATTTCTCCAGGCGTTCTGATGCTTTCAATAACAGAATTATTTCCACTTTGTTCAGCCTCTTTATAAAGTTCTTCAACTACAAAAGCAGGATTGTTTTGGGCGCGCAATTCATTGGCAACCATAGTCATGCTATCGCGATTAACCTCCAGATTGCGCTTTTGTATTTGTGTAATAAGGTATGCTCTCACTGAAAAATGAAGATATTTCTTTTCCTTAACCAAATACTCCACTATGGTACCTTTTCCGGCTCCCAATGTCCCTGTTATACCAATAATTTTCATCTATTTATTTTTTCACTATTCACTATTCACTATTCACTATTCACCATTCATTATTCACCATTCACCATTCACTCAAAACTCATAACTATAAATTCCCGCTCTCTTCATGAATATCTTCTATCCATTTTCCCATACTAAGTGGAGTATATGCGTTCATCCTTGTCAATAGACTTTTCATATCACTATCTACAATAATATTGTTTCGGTGTTCTGATCTTACATAACCTTCTGCCACAGCATGGTCAAAAAAGTCGAGTAATTTATCGAAGAAGCCATTTACATTCAATATGCCTAATGGTTTGTCGATAATACGTAACTGATTGAAAGTTAGTATTTCTGAAAGTTCATCCAGAGTTCCAAAACCTCCCGGTAAGGCAATAAATGCATCCGAAATTTCGACCATTTTTTCCTTGCGTTCAGCCATCGAATTTACAACTATCATTTCGGTAATTCCAAAATGAGCAACTTCCTTTTCTACCAATAATTTAGGCATTATGCCTATAACTTCCTTGCCATGGTCAAGCATGGTTTCAGCAAGAATTTTCATTATCCCAACATTTGCCCCTCCATAAACCAATGAGATGCTATTTTTTACAAAATATTCTGCCAATTTTATGGCTTCATTTTTATATATTTCTGATTTTCCGGTGCTGGATCCGCAGAAGACACAAATTTTCATTCTTACAATTTTAGTATTCGCAAAAATAGTCAAATGATTAAACTATTTTTGCAGCATGATTTTTATTGACAGCCATACACATCTTTATCTGAATGAATTTGATAACGACAGGCAAACTGTTGTAAACAGGGCAATAGCAGATGGCATAAAATATATGATGCTTCCTGCCATCGACAAAAGTACTTTTAGTTCAATGATACAATTGACGGAAGATTTTCCGCAAAATTGCTTTCCTATGATTGGATTGCATCCCACCTCAGTGGAAGAAAATTATAAGGAAGAACTGGCTTTTGTGGAAAATGAACTTCAGAACAATAAATATGTTGCTGTTGGAGAAATTGGCATCGACCTGTACTGGGATAAAACTTATGCTGAACAACAGAAGTTTGCTTTTAGAAAACAACTCAACTTAGCAAAGGAG
>PKTA01000214.1 GCA_002869365.1 Marinilabiliales bacterium
AGTAATAACAGTTCTGGCATTAATACTCATTAGTTTTATACCGGCAAAATATAACAAAGACTTCAAAAAACAAAAAAAACATATTGACACTTTAACCATCATAAATCCAATCGTTGAAATTATTGCTGATAACAATAAGACTAGCTATCTCGACTCAACATTATCTGAGTCAAATCAAAATCTGCTTGAAAAAATAACCTTCGATTTACTTTCAAAGAAATATGTTCTCCATAATGGAGACCTTCCTAATTTTAACTATGACAATTACTATAAAGTTTATAGCAAACTAGTGGATTCGCCAAAGACTCTTCAGGGAATTTCTATTGAATCTGTTATTGATATATCTGGTTTAAAATTTGAAAGCAGATATGCCTTACTATTAGTTTATTTTGGGACAATAAATCCGGATTTTTCTCCTCATCATAATCTTACGGCAGGTATGGCTTCAAATAGTATTGTAATTGCACCACACACTAAGCCTCATTCTGATTTACAATTATTAATTATTGACACAGAAAGCAATGAGATAGTCTTTTTCGACCAACGTGAAACTTCCAATATCGACCCTAGAGTTCCGGAGGAAGTTGAGCAAGTTACAAAGACTATTTTGAAAAAGATATATTATAAATAAAACCCTCGGCGGCTCACATTAAATCTAATGCTTGCCACAATTTGTTAGTCAAATAAAATAATTTTTTAATTTTATAGCTGATAAACCAAACTGCTGTATTAAGAAATGTTTGGCAGGGTTTTAGTGAATAAAAATTGAATAATATTAATCGTTGGGAATCTTTTTCAAACCATTAAATAACTGACAATATGCTTATTACTAAATATTCAATATTAAGATATGAATTGAAGTGATATATTCAATTTTGCGCCTAATTAAAATACCCCATTCAATATAATATTCCATAAAACAAAATAATGAAAACTTTATTTTTATATACCGCAGTATTGCTATTATTATTCAGTAACAGTTTCACCCAAACCAACAAGCAGGATGCCAACCCCTTAGTTTCTTTTTTAGAAGGCAAGTGGCATAATTACAGTATTCTTCTTTCGGATAATAACCCGGTTAACAAAGAGGATTATAAGGAAACAATGAGTATTAAAAATGATTCAGTCATAACAATAACGGCTCATGCTTACAAAGATGGTAAAGACTTGACTCGCGACATGATTTTGATTGTTAAAAACGATAGTGTTACAATGCAGCAAGGCAAATTTATAGCCAAAGGAACCCGCGAAGGAAATGTGTATTATTTGAAGGGGTATGCCGGAGATAAAGAATATAGATTCAGACTTTATACAATGGGAGACAAATATGTTTTTCACAATGAAGTATGGGCCAATGGAAAAATTGAAATGATAAATATGTCATACTTAGAAAGAGAGTGATTTAAATTATCAAAACAAAAAATAAAATGAACAAACACATTTTTATAGATCGGTTAACAGCATTTATCGGGGCATTAGTGGCTGGCAAAAAGAAGTTTTTCGCAAAAAGTGTTGATAGTCTGAATTTTGAAGAGTGTATTGCAGCGATAAAAGTGGAAAATACTTCAATTGAAGGAGAAGGAGTATATAATGTTAAGGCACAATCTCCGGTTGGTGAATTGGACCCTGCTTTTCTTATAGCCCAATGGCGGGGTTATGAAAATCCAACTATTATTTACCACCATGGAAACAATGAACGTCCTTTCGACTTCAGAAAATCGGCCAAAAACACATTTTATAATACGCTCGCAAGGCAAAAGGATAGCATTGAAGCCAACTTAATCGCTGTTAGGGCTCCTTTTCATAATATCGGATTAACGTATTATCAGGAAAAGATGACTGATTTGAAGAATTTCGTTGCTATGATAGCCACTTCAGTTAGGCTTAATGAGGTACTTTGTCAACATCTTAAAAATAAGTCTAATACAACTGTAATTACATCAGGAATAAGTCTTGGCGGATGGGTAACCAATTTGCATCGGGCAATATATAATTCATCAACGGCCTATGTTCCTTTAATGGCCGGAACTTTTCTCGGTGAGTTATTTCTGAATAGTAAATATCGTAAAATGAGTTCAGAATTAGCATTAAACAATCCAGAGCAAATTAGAAGTGTGCTGAATTTTGATGAACTTTTTAAAACTCAAAACACAAATAACCTATTTCCGCTTTTGGGAAAATATGACCAATTTATTGAACATAATGTACAAAAGGAAAGTTATGAGGGATATCCACTCAAAACAGTTGAATGTGGGCATGTTACAGGAGCAGTCAGCACCAAAATACTTGGAGAACATATTCTTGAAATTTTAAACTCTTATAATACTAATTCCTGATATTCAGGATAATTTGTTAGCATTAATTTAAAAAATAATTGTAATAATGATGGCGAAAAAAAGAAAAGTCAAATGGGGAAAATGGGTTCTAATGTTTATTTTAGGATTAATACTTGTTACTGTACTCGGATTAATTATTAACAACCGTATTTACGCTCTAAAATACAGTAATTTAAGCACAAATGCGGAACACTTGTCAAGTAATGAAATTTCAGCGGTGAAGGGAGTTTACGAATATCTTGATAACTACGGGGATGATATTTTTAAAGATTTCAATGCAAATAAGGACGTGATTATTTATAATGATAGTTATGAGTTTTTAATAAGTAATGATAGAGAAATTTCGGATTGGAATTTCATTGGCAGAAATGAAGAACTTAAAAAATATATTCACAGAAAGAAAGCTGATAATCCGCAGGCATTTGCCGTTTATGCCGGCGAAAAATGGGTAGGAAGCATGAGCACTAAAAATTGTTATGATAAATTTATAATAAAAAGTATCCCTGTCTTTTTTCCACCGCAGTTAATGAGTATGGATGAAGAACATTATAAAGCAACAATTATACACGAAATGGTGCATGCCCATGAAGCAAAACATAATATTGACAGATTCCTAAAGCTCAAATCGTTACATAGCGTTGGCGATAATTATTACGACAATAAGGTTTTTAACGATTTAATTGTACAAGAAGCAAGTTATCTTGAACAAGCCATTGCATCGAAAGAGCATAATGATGTTCTGGATAATACAAAGAAATTTATTGAAATCCGAAATACACGAAGGAAAGAATGCAAAATGAGCAGTGATGAAATTCAAAATGAAAAAGACCTGGAGTGGCTTGAAGGGCTTGCCAGATATGCAGAATATAAAGCTTCAAGAAGTTCAAATAGTTTGATAGCAAAAAACTTAGGCGATATTGACCAAAAAGTAAAAGTTAAAGGAGATGACAGATATTATACGCTGGGAATGGCACAGGCGCTGGTTCTTGATAAATTACAACAAAATTGGAAAAATGAATTATTTACGGATAATTTTTCGCTGGAAGAACATTTAAAAGATGTTATTGAGTATAAAGAGTGACAAATATTGCTGATCTGGTAAGTAAACTCGTTGACTGAAAATATTGACTAAAATTGATTTTAAGAATCGGCAAATAAAAAAAATATCAATAAAAGGAAGAAAAAAATAAAGAATTTTATAACGCACCAACTCGTGCGATATTCAAAACCGAATAAACACTATGAAAAAATTAAATTTTATATTAAAACTCACATGTATAGCAATGAGTTTGTTTTTTTTATCAAACACATTAAAAGCACAGTCAAATATTATTGAGCATGAAGTAAAATACCTATCAGTTGCTCCGGTAATTGACGGAGAACTTGATAGCAATTTAACCTACTTAAAACCAAGGGAATTTCCTGTCAAAAATAAAAGCAATAATAATAATCCTGATGTAGATGTAAGCTATAGATTAGCTTATGGAACTGATTTTTTCTATGTTTATATTGAAGTTGATGCTGAGAAATTAGTGTATCGCGACAGAGCCTACCAAAATGGAGATGGATTTCATATGGTTCTGGCCAAACCAATCGCTGATAATGAGCCTACTGAGGAGTTTTATGTTTTGGCTGGTTCTGCCGTCAACAAAAAAAGTATGGAATGGACACGGAACATCTTTTGGTATTACAATGTAGATAATATCTTTAAGCGCACCAGCAAAGACACTCAGTTAATGTTTTTGGAAAAAGACGGAAAAACTTCTTTTGAACTCGTTCTACCTTGGAAAGATGTTTACCCATATCATCCCTGGATTTCTGAGAACATCGGCTTCAACCTTTGCTTTGTTAAGGCAATTGGAGAAAAAGAAAAGAACATATATAAAGTGCTCGAAGATGAAATGGGCGCAGAAAACAGCAGTCGGAAATATAAAAACCTTAAATTTCAGCAACCTTTGCATGAAACTGAAAACCAGACATATTTTGTTTTAGACAGAAATAATATAAAAGGGAAAGAAACGATAAGTGGAATATCTGCAACAGTATCAGCAGGAAAAGATAATGAAGAACTAATTGTTAAGATAATTTCAGGGGAAAATACATTAGTGGATTATTCCCGTCAGACTTTTACATGCGAGCAAGGCGTTAACATTAAACATTTCGACATTAATAAAAATCCAATTGCCACAGGAGGATACAAAATTGAATGGTATTCGAAACTTAATGCCTCGAAAGGCGAAACTTACCTTACATCATTGCCGGAATTTAATTTGCCGGAAATCAGAAAGGAAATAGAAAGTATTAAGGAGAATATTTCCAAGCCAAGCTATCAAACACTGCAATTTAAGGCTTTTGAAATAGATAAAGAACTTAATGAAGTGAAAACTTATGAAACATGTGGTAATCAGCGATTAGCAATATCAAAAATACTTTCTCAAATCAATAAAGGAAAAAACGGAGAAGATATTATTTACGGCAAAAGAGGATTTATAAGAAAAGCATACCGCTCCGAGCTAGATGAAAAATTAATACCATATATGGTTTATATACCTGATGATTATGATCCCAATAAAAAGTATCCGCTGCTAGTTTACCTGCATGGCAGCGCATCAGATGAAACTAACCTAAAAGGGGCGAAATTCACAATTCCCGAAGGTTTTATCGCTTTGGCTCCTAATGGAAGGGGGCCGTCAAATTGCTATACATGGGATAATGCTCAAGCCGATATTGCTGAAGCATTAAATGCAGTTACAGAAAGTTATTCAATAGATGAAACAAATATTATTCTTTCCGGATTTTCAATGGGCGGTTATGGCGTTTACCGCACTTATAGTGAAGCACCTGAAAAGTATAAAGCTTTAGCCATTTTTAGTGGTAATCCAAACATAGCAAATATGTGGTCGGGCACCAATAACTACATGGATTTTACCCAAGAGAAAAATCTTGAAATATTTAAGAACGTCCCCATGTTTATTTTTCATGGAAAAAAGGACATTAATTGTGCGTTCGATATAACTCAGGGAATAATTGAAAAATTAAATAATAATGGTGCTATTGTAAAATTTGTTACCGAAGATGACAAAGGTCATGAAACTCCAGGACAAAAGACCATCCTGAGTTATTATGATTGGGTACGAGCAGTTTTAAACAACGATAAGTAAATTTTACAATAAGGTTTGGAATAAGAATGTCTTGTTTTTACAATTTCAAAAAATGTTTCAATTGCACTTTTGCAATGTTAAACATTTACAAATTAATTTTAGAATGATGAGAAAAATAATTTCGTGGGTAGAAGTACCCGCAACAGACATTGAAAGAGCTGCAAACTTCTACAGTAAAGTATTGAACATTGAAATGAAAGTAATGGATTTTGGAGAAGAAAAAATGGCGTGTTTCCCTAATGGAGAGGGGGCAATTTCTCAAAGTCCGGATTTTAATTCATCAAAAGATGGAGTTTTAGTGAGTTTCTACACAGAAAAAGGTTTGGATAACGCCTTGATAATTGCAATAGAAAATGGGGGCGAAATAGTTCAACCCAAAACAAAAATTGAAGCAGAAGGAAGAGGATATTTCGCCTTAATTGTTGATACAGAAGGAAATAAAGTTGGACTATACGAAGACTAAAATTAAAGACAGGGGCCCTGATTAATCTTTCAGAGCCTCTGTTTTCTAAGCAAAAAAGAATATGGATTATAATATTGCTAAACCGTCGGGGTTTTTGTCTCAATATGTGAAACAGTATTGGAGTCTGGAGAATTGCATCCCTACTGGTAAAGAACACATCCAGAGAATTGTTCCAAATGGACTATTTGAACTAATTATATATTTAGATGACAAACCTAAAACCACCGACCAACAAAAATCAATTAGCGATAACATCATAATTACAGGGCAACTAAAAAGTTACCACAAATTAAAAGTAACAGGTAGACTCTCACTATTTGCTATTTACTTCCTGCCACATGGATTATCTATGTTTTTGGATTTACCAATGAAAGAAATTTTTAATCAGAGTGTTCCACTCAAGTTTATTATTAAAGATACCGTTGATAAACTTGAAGATGAACTATCATCAGCAGAAACTTTTGAAAAAAAGATTGAAATTGCCGAGAATTTCCTAATCGCTCAAATTCAGAAAAATGAAAAGAAATATAAGTACGACAGAATCAGACGAGCTGTAAATCTGATAAATCAAGCCAAGGGCATTTTAAAAATCGAAGATTTAGCTGCTGAATCATTTTTAAGCAGAAAACAATTTGAACGTACATTTTCTGACTTTATAGGGACATCACCAAAACAATTTTTAAAAATTGTACGCTTCCAGAATGCCATTTACGAAAAGTCGCAAAACTCCGAATTAAATTTAACAGAAATAGCACACAAGTGTGGATACTTCGATCAGGCACACATGATTAATGATTTTAAAACCTTATCAGGAATAACACCTAAAAACTTTTTCAAGGACGGGGAAACTTTCTCAGACTATTTTGAATAATAAAAACAATTTTTCATTTAAAATTTAAACACATATGAACCGGTTTGTATTTCTATTTATCACACTTTTCTTTCTGCAATCCTGCTTTAAAGAATCTCCCAAAGGAGAATTAATATTTACAGAAGCAAACCCATCGGAAGGATTCAATTACCCCTACTTTCTGTTTATTCCGGAAGGTACACCTATTGACAAAGAATTAGTGATAATTGTAGAACCAAATAATTCTGGTTTCGTTGATGACAACTTAAAAAAGCACATAGAAAAAGCAAAACGAACATCGACAAAGGATTTCTATATAGGAAATTATGTGGCGCAAAAATTAAAAAATCCACTTATAATTCCTGTTTTTCCACGCTCCAAAAGAAATTGGAAAATATATACGCATTCACTTGACAGAGATGTAATGCAACAAAAAGACAACCAATTGGAACGAATTGATTTACAACTACTGGCAATGTTTAACGACGCAAGATCTAAACTCAAAGAGCTGAATATGAAAACAAACGACCAGTTTTTAATGACTGGATTTTCAGCCTCAGCAACTTTTGTAAACCGATTTACTTTGCTGCATCCAAATAAAGTTAAAGCAGTTGCGGCAGGTAGATTAAATGGTTTGTTGGCTTTGCCCTTAGATAGTATCGGGAACAAAAAACTAAATTACCCTTTAGGTACAAATAATTTCAAAAAGTCTTTCAATATTGAATTTCAAAAAAGCAACTTTTTAGATACACCCCAGTTTTATTTTATGGGAGAAAATGATGATAACGATGCCATACCCTATAACGATGCTTTCGATGAGGATGAAAGAGCATTAATTTATGAACTTTTGGGCAAAGAAATGCTTCCTGAAAGATGGAAGACTTGCAAGAACATTTATAAAAATGAAGGGGCAAATGCTGATATAAAAACCTATAAAAATATTGGACATGAACATCCCGAAACTGTAAAACAAGAAGTTGTCGAGTTCTTCAGTGATGTTATGGAAAAATAATAAGCACAATTGAGCAGATGGCTCTGCCGGTTAAACTGATGGACAGTGCTCCGGCTTGCCAGGCTAAGAAATCCAACTACTTATCAGTTTGATAGCCAAACATGAAAATGGTGAATATTTTCCTTTTTGTCAACACAAAGTCAAAGTCATAAATTAATTTATTAATTTTATGGCCATCAAAACCAAGCACCTAAATTCGGACCTATTTGGCCACGTTTGGTGATGAAAAATTGAACATAATTAAACGTTTGTAAACGATTTAAAACGAATATATAAAGATAATATGAGTATAAATAACAAATTTGAAATAGAAAAATATGTTTTTAAGTGGCTCATATACAGTAGTTAAGCAATACAAAATAATATAGATTTTAAAAACATGAATGATAATTACTACAAGACTAAAGAATCTGTTGAAGAATATATCAAATTAGCTAAAGACGTTAATAGTGGACAATTGATTCGAAAGTTAAAAGATTTCTTGCCAACAAATTCTTTGTTGCTTGAGATTGGTTCTGGACCTGGAACTGATTTTCAAATATTGAAGAAAGATTATAGAGTTGTGGGGTCAGACTTTTCAGCCGAATTCTTGAATAGATTAATAAACAATAACATAGATAACGAATTTTTAAAATTAGATGCAATAACACTAAAAACAGAGAAAAAATTTGATGGAATTTATTCAAACAAAGTCCTACAGCATTTAACCAACAAAGAATTAGAGAAATCAATTCATAGACAAGTTGATATATTGAATCCCGATGGAATAATTTGCCATTCATTCTGGAAGGGAAAGGGAGATGAAGTTTTCAAAGGATTACTTGTTAACTACCAGACAGATGAAAGCTTAAGAATTTTGTTTGAGGACTATTTCGAACTTTTACTTCTTGATGAATATAAGGAGTTCGAAGACGGAGATTCATTAATATTAATTGGAAAGAAAAAATAACGACACCACAACACATGGTATAGTGTATGGGGGTTTCAAAGGTTTTTGGGCATTTGTTGGCTCATAAAAAAGGTCTGTGTAAACTGATACGAAATCGCTTCGTAATCCCGCACGACACCATACCATAAAACGTTATGCCAAATTTGGTATGTTATAATACCATAGTTTACAAAATAACAAAAACAAAAAAGGCCATCTCACTTCAGGCAAGACGGCCTCCTTTTACAGATACCCACTATCTTTAATTATTTTTATTTAGTTATAACTAGTTTCTTAACCATTTTCTGACTATCGGTTAGAAGTACTATCTGGTAAATTCCCGAAGGCAAGTTCTTTAAATCAATATTTATTACCGATGATTCAAGAGTTTGTTTTGGTAATTCCCAGTATACTCTACCACTTAAGTCGTAAATAGTAAGTTGTATATCAGAGCCTTGTAACTTCAGTAAATTTATTGAAACATTGTTCTTTACCGGATTAGGATATACACTCCAATCTTCTTTATTTACTAGAGTAGTTTTTAAAGAATGTTCGATACCTGAATCGGAATCACCTCCGGCAAATGAATTGCCAGCATCATCATAACATTCTCCCAAATAATCTCCATGAGCCAGATGTGCGGCCACGGCATTTGGACTTATACAAATGGTGTGAGCTTCACCAACATTACCAGGAGGTATATGGCATACCAATACCTTATCCATTTTCTTTCCACATCTAATATCATTAACAACCACTGTTACTTCATCGCTATCGATACATCCATTTTCGTCGGTTACAGTTACAGTATAAGTTGTTGTTACATCAGGTTGTGCAATAGGATCAGCAATATTAGGATCACTCAGTCCTGTTGTTGGATACCAACTATAAGAAACACCTCCACTAGCATTTAGTTGGGTATTTAATGGCGGATAACCGATATAAATAACGGCATCATCCCCGGCATCTGCTGTTGGCAAATCGTTTACGCTTACATAAATTGTATCCGATTCGGTATTTCCCAAATAGCTTACATCTACATAATATTCACCTTCGGTATCAACAGTAATTGTTTGTGTTGTCTCGCCTGTCGACCAAAGGAATTCGTAACCGGTATTACCGGCATCAAGCACTGCGCTTTCGCCTTCACACAAGTCGATGTCAGGTCCTAAATCCACTTCAATAGGAATTGAGAAACTTGAAGCGCGTATAAAAACCCATGAGTCGAGAACATGATCGCCCGCATCAGCTATAGCTAATTTAATATGATGCGTTGGATTTGAATTCAGAGGAAAAGTTCCTGTGATAGTAGTTGTAAACCCATCACTTTCAATATTATATATTCCTGATGTATTATCAAGATAATAAGATGAGTTTGAACCATTATTCACATTATTAATTGCAACAGGCGTTGAAGTGCCTGGTACAAGGGCGATATCACTTCCATCCAGGAAGAAGGCAAACACATCATTATATAACGAGCCTACCCACTCATTATATTCGTCGGAACCAAAGATAAATTCAATATATATTGAATCTGCCGGAAGGCTGAAGTCGAATTCAAGTATAGTTGCATCATTGGTAGTATATCCCGGAATAAGGGCTGTCAGGTCTGCATCTCCCGGGAGACCCATATCACCTGTAATACCTGATGATATATTTGGCCCCACCACATTATTAATGTAACCGGACGATAGTATTATACCGGTTTCAAATCCTAATCCTGCTGCGCCACCATTAGTGAATAGACCTGCAGAGGATGTTGGACCTGTGAGTCCGGTGAAAGATATATTGGAGTAACTTATACCGGGACCTAAAATGTTTAGTACTAGATCCTGTGCTGTAGTAGTAGTTCCATCCATATTAGTTACGGAAGGTGAGGAAGCAGCTCGAGCCTGATCTTTCGATGGCCCTGCTATTCTTTTTTGAGGGTATAACGTAGTGCTAATTAGAAAGATTAATGATAGTAATAAAAGTTTTTTCATGATTGAAAATTTTTGTTTGTTTTTAATAGATAGCTTGGATATCTCCTACAAATGTAATTCAATAAAATAAAAATGTCAAGACTTTTTGTGTGCTAATACACTAATAACGTGTTAAATAAGAGTTAAATAATTAACATTTGAATATAAAACAATCTTGTTGAAAAGCTTTATTAATAATGCTTACAGAAAAAAATAATATCATAAAATATGTGAAAAAACCAAAAACCACAGAAATTTTTTCATAAAACATATCCGCGAACATCATATTTTATGTTTTTTTCAACATAAACTTCTCATTTTATAATAATTTTCTACATTTACATTCCTAAACCAACTACTTAATCAAACCTTCTAAAGAATAATCATTGTATCAAAATGCAGAAACAACTTAATGAGTAAGAATAATAATACACTGAACAATTGGATTAATAACCTACAATTCTTCATAAGTGAGAATATTAAAGGAATACTTTTATCAGTAGTCCCTATGGTTTTATTTTTTTTATTTCTTGCTGCTCCCTTCGAGTTCGCCAATAATTTGTTTAACAATTATAATTGCGACACCGACTGCACAACCATTTCATCAGAAGCAAAAAAGGTTATTTACCACAACCTGGGAGGGAGTTCTATTAAAGTAATTGCCTACAAAGTTGAATTTGGATATAGAGTGAATGGCTACTATTATACTAATAAAAAAATAATCGATAACAATAATTCCAACGATGACCTAATACACTTAATAGTTAGCGGTCAAAGGCAATCATTATTAATTAAATATGACTGTGAAAAACCATACGAAAGTACTATTCTTAGAAAATAAAAATAGCTAAAGAAGCAATTGAGACCTTATCGGGTTTTTAATAGAATATAATATGTGATTTTCAGGATATTAAAATACTTATCCTTTAATATTCACGTTAAATAACAAAATTACCTTTATAAATCTAAAACTTAAAAAATGAAAAAACTAAAAACCGCATTATTATTAATTATTATTAGTCTCTCCCTCAACGGATTTACCCAATTAAGCAGCTTTGATTTGTCGAAATACAAATTACCCAACTTAGAGAGAAGAACACTGGATACTTACTTCAATTTTAACGGTAGAAACAATTATTTCAAAATAAATGATACTCTATATTCTAGGTACCAAAAATTTGCCACTAACTCATATAACAGCAATATTAATATTGGCTATAATTACTATTTGAATAGTGAAAAATATCAAAGAGATGCGGTCTTAAGATTAGACTTTTTATCCTCCTTTTATAATCAAAAAGAAGATGACGAACTGGATTATAAAAATAATGACCTAACCCCCTCACTTTTCTATCAGTACACGAACAGAAAATACTTCAATCCTAAAACATTTTTCGAAACTGACCTCCTTTTACATTATCAATATAGAAATAATATAATATATTCTTTGAGTCCAATGACTAATAGAACTGAGAAAACAGGAGATATACAATCGCATAAAATATTGGCCGCTATACCATTAAAAATAGGAAGAGGTAGAATAGAACAGGTTCAGGATGCCCGACATGCAGTTTATATTTTAAAAGAGCTTACAAAAGTTGGCAGTATAACTGAAGATCTTTCTGATGAAGATATTTTGGAATTCGCTACATTAATTTCAGAAATTAAAAACAGAAGATATTTCGATTCCCGCCTCCAAAAAATTGCTGAAATAGTAAGCGTCGATTCATTCTTAGTTTCAAAAGGCTATATTACAGAACAAGATGCTAAATATTTTACTACTCTTAACGATTACTGGACTTATGGTGACCAGCAAATAAGACAAAACGGGACCCGGATTTCCTTTGCCCTAACTCCAGGATACTATTTTAATACATATACTGACATAACAGACCAACTTTCTTATCGAGAAGCAGATTATGATATAAATGCTATTTCAATTGATGGAGGTTTTGAACTTAAGCATGAAAAGCTAATTAGTCAGACATGGCAAAATACCATCGACTTAATCGTATATGGCGGTTATACTAGTGGAAAGAAAAACGACAGATTAAATTCAATAAAGGAAAATTTTAAAGTCCCTAGTGCTCAATTAGGGTTCTTTCAAACTATTGGATTCTACCCTTCTACAAGAACTGATGCAGGTTTTAGATATTCAATTCAATATACTCAGCTTTTCGATAAGACCAATACGAACCAAAGTATTGGCTTTGATGGACAGGCTGCCAAAGCCGCTACCGACTTATGGGTTAATTATTATATTTCACCCAAATTCAGATTATATTTCAGTTTGTCGTTTTATTATATATGGCAGGACTCGGAAGACTATGTATATATAAACTTCGATGATAATAAAACTATTTATCATAGTCAACTCTTAAATAGTATTAATCATGAAGTTAATAGTCTTGCTTACTATTATAGAACAAATGAACTCTCTCATGAAATCAGACTAGGTTTGGTTTATAGTATTTTCTGATAAACATTTGTAAACTTTACACTTACAGTTTTTCAAAACAAATAGTATTTTGTCTTGTTGAGATAATATAAGGCAAAGGTCTATTTTGTATGGACTAATGCTTATTGAATATTTGCCATAAACATCAAATTAATTTCTTATATTTATTGTCATCAAACCATCCACTTAAATGCAAGGCGGTTGGCTATTTTTTTGTGATTAATAAATATTAATATAAACGCTTTTTGTACAGTTATCTTGTAGGATATGAGAGTTTTATCAAGTTTTTTTGTTTTGAAATATATGTGGGACAGGGATAAATACAATATTGTATTAATTTAATAAATCCACATTTTAAAACTTTTAAACTATTAGTTAACATTTCTGAATTTTAAGACTGTCTAATTAAAAATTTAATTGATATGGAAATTCCAATTTGGCAATACTTAGTTTCGATGTTCACTTACATTGTTCTTTTAATGCTCCTCATTGAGGTGATGCGTAAATACAGGAAATTTGCTGCTGTATTCTGGATTTTATCCTTATTTACTTTCCCCCTTTGGTTCGGACAATTGGATGGATGGTTTAGATGGGTAAAAGTTATTTCTGTTCTTGTTCCTACGGCCTTGATTGTTGGTCCGGCAAGAATTGCTAATTTTGAGCAACTTAGTGGTTGGTGGAAAATTTATCGAAAAGACTGGGTACTCTGGTCATTATACGCTATACTTGGACTAAACATTTTAGAAGCAACTTTAAAAGATTTTGCATTACAAAACTACCTCAATGCAAGTGTTGGTGTAATTCTTATTCTCACAATGCCACTCTTTAAATACATAGGTAAAAAAGCCAATGGATGGGAAATCTCTAAAAAGGAACCGGGCGATTTATTGGCCTATACTCACCATATGTGGAATTTTTTATATACCACATGGAACATAGCCTTTGTTTATGCTGAAAACCCGGGATTTGCAGCTAGCTCTTTAAGTATTTTGTTGGCAGCAGAACTTTATCCGGTGATAAAAAAACGCCCTGAACTTTATATTACTGCACGAATATACACTTTAGCAATGCATATGCTTATTCGAGCTACCTACGACATCTTTACCCCGATTATGGATTCCACACGATTTTATAATGAAACTGTAGTATACTACTGGGGACTCATAAATATAATTATGGCAATCCCCTACTTTATTTGGCACTTCAACAAGCGGAGAAAAGAAATTATGCGCGAGAGAAAGAAAATAAAATCGTAAAGGCAATTACAACTTACTTCGGATATACAGTTCAGCCGGATAAACTTATAGAGTATACCCCTGTTTTTTGTAATTATGTTAATAACAGATGATAGCATTAATGATGTTTTATTAAGGAGGATATGCGGTAATTATACATTATTTGAGAAATTAGTTATGAATCAGTCCCAAAAATTATTAGCTATAAAGTTTGCCCACACTTTGATTTGGTTATTCTTCGTTATCGTGATTTTTTACATTCTGTATTCTGGGATTAGCAATAAAATTAATTCCTATACATGGATTGCCATAGGCCTTGTTATCGCAGAAGGAATTGTCTTAATTATTTTTAAAATGTTTTGTCCTTTGACACTCATTGCAAGAAAATACTCTAATTCAAATAAAGACAATTTTGATATTTTTTTACCTAATTGGTTAGCACGATATAATAAAATAATTTTCACTACAATTTATCTTATTGGTGTAATGATTGTCTTGCTGAGAGTAGGATTAAATAATTTTTAAAAATTGAATAAAAATATAGTCGTTTGATGTCTTGACGTTTGAGAATCCTAAACACCTCCTCTACTTAGAATGCTAAAAAAATTAACAAAATTTAATTGCTACTTTATTGTAGTATTTAAAAATATTTACATATCTTTGCCGAATAAAATAATGGATTATGAATTTATCAAATACATCTCAATATGCTATAAGGGTTGTAAGTTATATGACTTTTGAGGATGAAGATATTTATTCAGCGTCTTCTCTTATTTCAAAACTTGGGGTTTCTGACAAATACCTTAAAAGAATACTTACACAACTATCTGAACACGGAATATTGAGATCAACTCAAGGACGATATGGTGGTTATATTCTGGGCAAAAGCCCTGATAAAATAACGTTAATAGAAATTGTACAGGCCATGGAGAGTGTGGAAAAATACTTTGGATGTGTACTTGGATTTGAGAGTTGTACAGATGAGGATCCATGCACACTTCATAATAAATGGGCACCAATCAGAAATGAACTTATGGAATTTTTAAACAAAACTACCATAAAAGATGTATTATCAAATCCTTCGATAATCAAGTTCTAAAATTTTTAATTGTATATACTACCTTATTATAGTATTTAAAAACAAAGGCTTAATAAAAATCAAACATAATTAAATGAAAACGCTGGCAAAATATCACAAATGGATAAGCATAATTTTTACGCTATTCATAGTCCTGTTTTCAATATCAGGTATTGTCCTTAATCACAGAAATCTCTTGTCGGGCATCGATTTAAACAGATCACTACTACCAAAGGAATTTTCATATAACAATTGGAATAATGCTGCGGTAAAGTCAACGCTCAGGATAAACTCAGATTCGGTACTAATTTATGGTAATATTGGCGTTTGGCTTACCGATAATAAATTCACAAATTATAGCGATTTCAACCATGGATTCCCCCAAGGAATCGACAATCGAAAAGTCAATAAAATAATACAAACAAATCACAATAAACTACTTGCAGGCACTTTGTTTGGTTTATACCAATTTAAATCCGGAAAATGGGAAAGACTGGATTTACCTGTTAAGAAGGAGAGAATCTCCGATTTGATAGTTAAAGAAGATACTGTTT
Source organism: Marinilabiliales bacterium (assembly GCA_002869365.1). Taxonomy (GTDB): domain Bacteria; phylum Bacteroidota; class Bacteroidia; order Bacteroidales; family F082; genus BM524. The sequence goes on from PKTA01000214.1 coordinate 16,040, forward strand.
TCGTTTTAACACGTTCATATTTACTTAAAACCAAGGATTTAAAACATTTCGAAACCATTACCCTTCCTCCTCCAGTAAACTATGACAATAAAATTGGGTTATTTAAAACCCTATGGGTTATCCATAGTGGTGAGATTTATGGAGAAGCTGGAAAATTATTGGTAGATATAGTGGGGTTAATAATGATGTTTCTGACAATTACAGGTTTCATACTTTTTGTAAACCGCCTCGTATTAAAAAAACGTAAAAAGATTGTCAGATCAAAAAGAAGAAAGATAAAACGAAGCAATAAGTTTCTTTTAAAATGGCATAATAAAATAGGGTGGACAACTCTCGTTTTATTAATAATTACAAGTTCTACGGGCATATTTTTACGACCTCCATTCCTGATAAGCATTGTAAATACTAAAGTCAGCAAAATCCCATTTAGTGAACTGGATACCGACAATGCATGGTTTGACAAACTCAGAAGGGTAATGTATGATGATGAAACTCACAGATATCTGGTTTCAACTTCTGAGGGCATGTTTTATTCCGATGATAATTTTAAATCGGAATTAAAAACCTTTCGAATTCAGCCGCCAATCAGCATAATGGGACTTAATGTCTTCGAAAAAATTGAAAGCCAAAAATACCTCATTGGCTCTTTTGAGGGTTTATTCCTTTGGGATGCCGGCACAGGTTACGTTTTCGACCTTATAACAAACAATTCCTACCAAAGGCCAAAGGCAAAATCCCGACCCATAGGGCAATATTTAATTTCGGGATTCACCAGGGATTACCATGGCGAAATCACATTTTTCGATTATAATATCGGGGCTCATACTATTTCAGGCAATCCGTTTCCAAAAATGCCTGAAAATATTCAGAAACAACCAATTTCTCTTTGGAATACAGCACTGGAAATCCATACGGGAAGAATCTTCCAAAGTCTTTTAAAAGACTTTTATATACTAATTGTACCCCTAACGGGAATAGCATTGCTGTTTATACTGATAAGTGGGTTTATTGTGTGGTTTAAGTGTTTTAGGAAGAAAAGAAAAAAGATAAAAAATGAATAATGAAAAACTAAAAATGAAAAATTAAAGATACCAGAGAGAAAAAATGGCTAATCCCGATGGCTATCGTGAAAAGGCTAAAGTATAAAGGCTAAAGTGTAAAGGCTAAAGTAAGAAAAGGTAAAAGATCAATAACAGTTAACGATTAACAATTTAAAAAATAACGATATGATACACAGAAATTATAAAACAGAACCAATTAAAGAGAATCCACATAAGGTGGATGTTAGAAAAATGTACGATGACGAGTCTGCACAGATTATGCATATTTCCCTTCAAAAAGGAGAAACTCTAAAACCACATAAAACTCCGGTTGATGTTTGTTTTTATATCCTTGAGGGAAATCCTACTATCCACATAGGTAATGAAGCCATACCCTACCCTGTGGATACTTTGATAGAAAGTCCGGCTAATATTGTGCATCACATTAGTAATGAAAATGAGAGCATGGCGAGGATATTAGTGATTAAAGCACCTCGTCCGGAACAAAAAACAAGATTATTATAAGAACAAAAAAACTAATATTATGAGTGAACTATTAGATAACTCCCGTTTCAGGAAGAACCGATTAAAAGAGTTGATATTGAAATTACATGATGGAGAGTCGCCCCAACTTGTACGTCAGGAACTTATAGAATCCTTAAAAAGTATTCCCTATGGAGAAGTTGTGGAAGTGGAGCAGGAATTAATGGAAGAAGGCCTGCCACAGGAAGATGTTTTAAGATTATGTGATATCCATGGCTCGGTGCTGGAAGGTCATGTGGACCTTAGCGGAATAAAAATTGTTGAGCCTGGACATCCTGTTGATGTATTCAGGCAGGAAAACAAAGAGGTAAAAAATGTTGCCATAAAAGCCGAAGTAATGCTGGAAAAACTGAGCGATATTAAAAGCGAAGAGTTCCCAGCCTATGCGCTTGGCTTACAGGCACTTTTCAATCAACTGATGGATATCGACAAGCATTATCAAAGAAAGGAATATCTTGTTTTTCCCTATCTTGAAAAAAATGAAATTACCGGTCCTCCAAAAGTAATGTGGGGTAAACACGATGAGATAAGAGATCAATTAAAAGCATGTATCGAAATATTGAACATCAAAAACCTAAATAAAAACGATCTAAGTGAGTCCACAGAACTGCTTTTCTTTCCAGCCTTACAGGCCATAACCGATATGGTACAAAAAGAGGAAGAAATACTTTTCCCAATGAGTTTGGATGTTTTAACAACTGAAGAATGGTGGGCTATCCACAATCAAACCATGGAATTTGGCTTTTGTTTATACGACCCTCAAATAGAATGGAAACCCGAAGGTATGGAGGATGATGAAAAAGAAAGCAGCGTTGATACAAGTGGAAACATACAACTGCCTTCCGGAAGCTTTACTGCTCAGGAGATTATGGCAATCTTAAATACTATTCCTGTGGATATGACTTTTGTAGATAAAAACGATAAAGTTAAATATTTCACTCAGGGAAAAGAAAGGGTATTTACGCGCAACCGATCAATTATCAACAGGGATGTACGGTTGTGTCACCCTCCCGGAAGCACACATATAGTTGAAAAAATCCTCGACGACTTTAAAACCGGAAAAGCCTCTCATGCTCCTTTCTGGATAAATATGAAGGGGAAATTTATAAAAATCGAATACTTCGCTTTGCGCGATGAAAAAGGTGAATATCTGGGTACTTTGGAAGTATCTCAGGATTTATCAGAAAACCGTGCCCTGGAAGGCGAAAGGAGAATATTATCATATACTGATGAAAAAGAATAAAGATATGCAGGAATTAATAATAACACCAAAGACAAAGGTTGCCGAAATGCTGGATGCATACCCCCAACTGGAAGAAACTCTCATTGAGATTGCTCCTCAGTTTAAAAAACTCAAAAATCCTATTCTCAGGAAAACAATAGCACGTGTTACTAGTTTGAGTCAGGCTGCAATAGTAGGAGGAGTTAAAGTTGAAGAAATGGTTTCGAAGTTAAGAGCAGAAATAGGCCAAAATACCACAGCGGCAATTGAAACAGAAAACACTACTTACAATCTTGAAAAGCCCGATTGGTATAATGAATCATCTATTGCCGACACTCTCGATACCAGGGAAATGCTAAATGCAGGAGAACACCCTGTACATGAAGTATTATCGTCCATTAAAAAATTAGAGGACAATGAGATATTAAAGGTCATTTTTCCTTTTATCCCCGCCCCTCTTTTAGATAAAACCATAAGTCTGCAATACAAACACTGGCTTGTAGAAATAGACGGTGGTGAGTATACTTTGTACTTCAAAAAATGATAATGGTTTTAACAATTTTTCAAAATTAACAGCATTCATAATCAGCAGGCATATCTTTGGTCCAAACAAACACCATTGTGTGTCTGCTTTTTTTCAAACCCAAAGCCATAATCTTAAAAAGTTTTATTCACACCAGCACATCATTAAAATATAACTTATGATTTATACATAGGTTATAAATATATTTCATAAAAAACCTATTTTTGAAAATTAGAACTTAGTTAGTTTATTAATACATAAACTTAGTCGGAATCCAAAAAACAAATAAATAATGAGATCAACACTTATTTTACCTCTTCTTTTTGCAATAAGTAGTTTATTTGGCCAAAACAAAATACAATGGAGCGAGGATTACAAACTCAAACTCTCTGATTTTCAATCACCTTCATCCCAAATTGGTGAAATCGACATGTATAGTATACGTACAGGCTCTTCTTTCGATTTTGAATTTTCCATGAGCGGCTATGAATTTATGTTCACCAAAAATTTTAATGATAAAGTAGATAGTTACTTTTCGAGAAATGCAGCAATACTCGTCGCTCCCGATTCATCCTTTGCAAATGACCTTTTGAGTTTTGCACAATACGAATTCGATTTATCGGAATTATATGCCAGAAAACTAAGAAAAAAACTCTATGAAAATAAAGGAGCATTTTCAAGTTACGACTTCTTTCGTGAGTATTTCGAAGAAGTACAAAATGAATATGTACAGAGATATACTCAGACAGGAAAAGAAACAGACTTGGGCAGGGATAAAGGCAAACTCACTGAATTACATAACAAAGTAATGGAGGAAATTCATGAATTATCAGAATATTGCAAAACTTGTAAACCAGCAAAGAAGAAAAGGAAAAAGGAAAACAAATAAACCCGGTTTATGAAAAACTAAGCAAAAACTATTAGCAACAAAAAGATAAGAAAATGAAAACTACACAATTAATAATGCTGTCATTACTAATAGTTTTAATTTATTCCTGTGAAGGGAATAAAACAAAAGAGGGAAATCAAAACGAAAGTGATTCGGAATTGGTAACCCTAAATCAAGATTTACCAACTGATTCATCTCAAAATACTAAACCGTCTGTTTTAAATGAAACATGGGACTTAAATACCACCATTGGG
>PKTA01000128.1 GCA_002869365.1 Marinilabiliales bacterium
ACACTCATAACTCTACACTCATAACTCTACACTCATAACTCTACACTCATAACTCCCCTATCGCTATTAGGCAATTTAAAAATATCACACTACTTTTGCCGAATGCAGCAAAGCGACCTTATATCTATCTTTCAAAAAAGTGGGCAACTTCAGTTACTTGAAAGCCTTCTTCATGAAGGAAATTCTAAACGAATTAGTATTCAGGGAATTATAGGTTCGTCTTTTGCACTAACTATCGCTTCAATTTTCGAGCAAAGTGGAATTCAGCAACACCTTGTTGTTCTTCCCGACAAGGAACAGGCAGCATATTTCTATAACGATTTGGAAAATTTATTTTCTGAACAGGAAGCCGATCACAACAAAAAACGAGTACTGTTCTTTCCTACTACCTACAAACGCCCTTACGAACCGGAAAAACTCGATGCCGCATACCAACTTTCACGTGCAGAAGTACTTAACCGTTTTCATGAAGCTAAACGAAAAACAATAGTAGTTACATATCCGCAGGCTTTGGCCGAAAAAGTAATTACAAAAAGATACCTCGCAAAAAACACTATGAAACTCCGAAAAGGGGAGCAGGTCTCCCTCGATTTCATCAGCGATTTATTGATAGAATTTGAATTCGAAGTAGTGGATTTTGTTGCCGAACCCGGACAATTTGCCATTCGCGGTGGAATAGTCGATGTATTTTCCTATGCCAATGAACACCCATACAGAATAGAGTTTTATGGTGATGAAATAGAAAGTATCAGAACTTTTGATCCGATTAATCAGTTGTCAATCAGCAACTTAAATAACATCAAACTCTTACCTAATGTTCAGGACAGAACAATACTGGAAGAAAGAGTAAACTTTTTAAATTTTATTCCAAACTCCACTTCATTGTGGCTTAGTCAGTCAGAACTTATTCTTGCTAAAGTTGATGAAGAATACCAAAGAGCAAATGAAATTTTTAGTTCTTTAGGTGATAAGGAAACACGAATAATTCCTGAAAAACTTTTTGTTGATGCCGGGGAAACCAAAACCCTGATGCAAAAGTTCTTATTGCTGGAAATTGGTACTGCATATTTTAAGACAACTGACACCATCAGTTTTAACCAGTCGCCACAACCGGCATTTAATAATAATTTCGAACTCCTGATCAACGATTTATCAAACAAAACAAGTGAAAAATATTCCAACTATATACTTTCCGACAACACGAAACAAATAGAGCGTATTTATTCCATTTTTGAAGATATTCAAATTGATCACCCTGAAAGTGGAAGAGCGTTTTTCAAGGCCTTAAACCTTAATTTATCTTCGGGATTTGTCGATAAGGATTTAAAATTATGTTGTTATACCGATCATCAAATATTTAACAGATATAATAAATTTCACCTTAGGGAAGGATTTGGGCGAAAAGAGGCTCTCACTCTGAAAGAACTTTACGATTTACAGGTTGGCGACTTTGTTACTCATATCGATCATGGTGTTGGCCAGTTCGATGGTTTGCAAATAATCGACAACAATGGAAAGAAGCAGGAGACCATCCGATTAATATACAAAAACAGCGACCTTCTCTATATTAGTATACATTCTCTTCACCGAATTTCAAAATATGTAGGTAAAGATGGAACACCACCTGTTCTGAATAAACTTGGTTCCAACGCATGGAACAAACTCAAAAACAAAACAAAAGGCAAGGTAAAAGATATTGCCCGCGACCTCATAAAACTTTATGCCAAGCGAAAGGCTTCAAAAGGTTTCGCATTTCTTCCCGACACCTATTTACAAAACGAACTGGAAGCAAGTTTTATCTACCAGGATACTCCTGATCAGATAAAGTCCACACAGGATATTAAAAATGATATGGAAGCCGAAAATCCTATGGACAGGCTTGTATGTGGTGATGTAGGTTTTGGCAAAACAGAAGTAGCAATCAGAGCCGCTTTTAAAGCAGTAAACGACAGCAAACAGGTTGCCGTTTTGGTTCCCACAACAATATTAGCTCTTCAGCATTTTAAAACCTTTAGTAACCGTCTGGCAGAATTTCCTGTAAATATCGATTATATTAATCGCTTTAAATCTTCTGCCCAGCAAAAAGAAGCATTAAAAAAACTTGAGGAAGGCAAACTTGATATTATTATTGGAACACACCGCCTTTTAAGCAAAGATGTTAAATTCAAGGATTTAGGTTTGTTTATTGTTGATGAAGAGCAAAAATTCGGCGTTTCTGCCAAAGAGAAATTAAAGCAGTTTAAAGCAAACGTTGACACATTAACTTTAACGGCCACACCTATCCCACGAACATTGCAGTTTTCACTTATGGGAGCGCGCGATCTTTCTATCATAAACACCCCACCGCCAAACCGCTATCCGGTACAAACCGAAGTCAGGTCTTTTGGTGAAGAACTTATTAAAAATGCCATTGAATACGAAGTTTCCAGAGGAGGCCAGGTATTTTTTGTACATAACCGGGTTCAAAATATTTTGGATGTTTATGATATGCTGAAGAAATTCGTTCCCAGTGTTAGAATCGGTGTTGGACACGGACAAATGGATGGCAAAAAGCTCGAAAAAGTAATGGTCGACTTTATTGACGGATTATACGATGTGTTGCTTGCAACAACTATCATCGAGTCGGGATTGGATATAGCAAATGCCAACACCATCATCATAAACGACGCACAAAACTATGGCCTTAGCGACCTCCACCAATTGAGAGGCCGTGTTGGTCGTTCCAATAAAAAAGCCTTCTGTTATTTGCTCTGCCCACCCCCTTCAACTTTAACTTCGGAGGCTCAAAAACGATTGAAAGCCATTAGCGAACATTCGGAATTAGGAAGCGGTTTTAGTATCGCCATGCGCGACCTCGACATAAGAGGTGCCGGAAATATTCTGGGTGCCGAACAAAGTGGTTTTATCTCCGAAATCGGAATTGAGATGTATCAGAAAATACTCGATGAAGCTTTGGTAGAGCTCAAAGAAACAGAGTTCAAAGACTTGTTTGAAGAAGAATTGAAAAATAAAGATTTTGTAAAAGATTGCCAGTTTGAGTCCGATTTGGGAATTATGATTCCTAACTATTATGTTGAATCCTCCTCCGAAAGGCTTAGCCTTTATAAAGAACTCGATTCGATAGATGATGAGGAAGGCCTTGAAAAATTTACCATCAGCCTGAAAGACCGTTTCGGAGACCTTCCTGTTGAAACACATTCACTTATAAACACCATTCGCCTGCGCTGGATAGCAAAGATAATTGGTTTCGAAAAACTTATCATTAAAAACAACCGCATGACGGGCCATTTTACCGGCCAAAGAGATTCCGAATATTTTGCTTCCGACAATTTCGGCAGAGTTCTGGAATTCATAAAAGCACATCCCACACTCTCGAAAATGAAAGAGAAAAACGATAAACTCACCCTGGTTTTCGATGGCGTTAAAAATGTTGATATCGCACTTCGATTGTTGAGGATGATTTAAAAATGTTGCAAGTTGCATGTATCATGTCTCAAGTTCTGTTTTGGGTCAATAATCATTAATCTTTTAAATTGCGAAATTTCGGAGCCTTAGGCCTTTTAGGCATTAATCCTCTAAACTTCTAATCTATTGATCCTCTAATCCTCTAATCTTTTAATCTTCTGAACTCAAAACTCAAAACTCAAAACTATTTTGGCGTGCCCCTCCTGAGGTCGGGTCGGGCTTTCCGCTGTACTCCCTCCCAAGCTCGGGGGTGCCGCTGCAATCCCTCACGCGGGTTACGCTTATAAAATGAAGTTTAGGTTTTAACAATAGAGATAGCGGAGAATACGCCGAGAGAGCAGAAAAAAGTCAATAGAACGGGGCTCTGAACCTATGTGTTATTAGTTGTTTTTTAGGCTACAAATAGGGCGGTGCTCTGCACCTTTATCTCCTGAACCTTTGATCTTTTAATCTTTTGATCTTCTAAATCAAAACTCAAATAATTTCTTTTCTTTGCAAAAAAAATAATATGTCAGAAGTAGCAAGTCCTTGCATAAAAATATGCCATCGCGATTCGAAAGATGTGTGTTTTGGCTGTCGCCGTACAGGAGAAGAAATAGGAAAATGGTCGAAATTCAGTGATGATGAAAAACGAGAAGTCATAGAAAAAACATTCAGGCGTAGCAATGTGCCCGGCGAATCACCTCCGGGAAATTATTTAAGATAAGAAATTATATATTAGTTGTTTACAGCAAACTCTTAAACCTCGGACGTTTAGGACTTATATCTCCCAAACGTTCTTTTTTGTTTATTTCGTAATCACTGAAATTACCTTCAAAGAACACCCAGTTACCATCATCCTCAAACGATAAAATGTGAGTTGCTAATCTGTCGACAAACCATCTGTCGTGGGAAACCATAAGCACACAACCGGCAAAATTTTCTATGGCCTCTTCAAGTGCTCTTAAGGTATTTACATCTATGTCGTTTGTCGGCTCATCAAGCAGAATTACATTACCGCCTTCTTTCAGAGTAATTGCCAAATGAAGTCGGTTTCTCTCACCTCCTGAAAGCACTCCTACTTTCTTTTGCTGATCGCCACCGGTAAAATTAAACCTGCCTAAATATGAACGGGCATTTATTTTAGTGTTACCTATTTCAATAAACTCACTTCCATTGCTAATTACCTCAACTATCATTTTGTCGGGTACCAAATCTTTATGCGACTGATCCACATAAGCAAGTTTAACCGTACTTCCAATTTTAATATTTCCGCCATCAGGCTTGTCCTCTCCCATTATCATCCTGAAAAGTGTTGATTTACCAACACCATTGGGGCCAATAATACCCACAATTGCATTTTTTGGAATTGAAAAACTCAGGTCATCGAATAATAATTTGTTATCAAAGCCTTTTCTCAGATTCTCAATTTCAATTACCGAATCTCCTAATCGTGGTCCTGGTGGAATATACAGTTCCAGACTGGCTTCTTTTTCTTTAATCTCGGCATTACTAAGCGAGTCGTAAGCTTTAAGCCTTGCTTTACCTTTAGCATGTCGTGCTTTGGGTGCCATACGAGCCCATTCCAGTTCACGTTTTAATATCTTTTGTCGCTTGCTTTCAGTTTTCTGTTCCTGAGCCAAACGATTTGCTTTTTGCTCCAACCAACTGCTATAATTTCCCTTCCAGGGAATACCCTCACCACGGTCGAGTTCTAAAATCCATCCTGCCACATTATCTAAAAAGTATCTATCGTGAGTAACGGCAATTACCGTTCCCGGGAAATTCTTTAAATATTGTTCAAGCCAATGTACACTCTCAGCATCTAGATGGTTTGTTGGCTCATCCAGCAATAAAATGTCGGGTTTACTTAAAAGCAATCTACAAAGGGCAACTCGTCTTCTCTCTCCTCCTGAAAGCACAGCAACACTTGTTTCGTCAGGAGGGCAACGAAGTGATTCCATGGCAAGATTTAAGGTATGATCCAACTCCCATGCCCCCATATCATCCATTTTTATGAGGAGATCTCCCTGCTCTTCAATGAGTTTGGTCATGGTATCATCATCCACAGGCTCTCCCATTTTTTCGTTAACGGCATCATAAGCCGCAACAACATCAACAATTTCCTGTACCCCTTCCTGAACTATTTCTTTTACAGTTTTGCTATGATCTAGTTCAGGTTCCTGAGGAAGATATCCTATTTTGTATTCCCTATCGAAGGTTACATTTCCCTGATAATTAGTATCAAGTCCTGCAATTATTTTTAAAAGACTGGATTTTCCGGCGCCATTAAGTCCCAAAACACCAATCTTAGCACCATAGAAAAATGATAACCAAATATTCTTTAAAACCTGTTTGTTAGGAGGATAAATCTTACTTACTCCCTCCATAGAGAAAATTATTTTTTTGTCGGACATGAAATCTTATTTTAAATTTTTTACAAAAATAGTGTATTTTGGAATCTCACTGTTTAAGTGAGAATAACAGTAAATTAACCTTTAAACTTTTACTTCTTTTTCTTCCATTTTGAATATGGTTTTTTCGAAAGCGCCGAATTATAATATCTCGGATCTCCGGTAACTTCCTCTCCCAACCATGGTGGTCTATCGAAATCGTAATCTTCCGAAGGCAGTTCAATTTCTGCTAAAATTAATCCTTTGTTAAGTCCGTAAAATTCATCCACTTCATATATTAATCCTCGCTTTTCGGGTAGCATATATCTAGTTTTGTCAATTATGCCGGGTTCACATATTTTCAATAATTCAACTCCCTCATTTAATGGTATTTCCTGCTCCCATTCATAACGACTTACTCCACTATCATTTGGAATTCCTTTAATGGTTAAATAAGCATGTTCACCTCTAATTCTTATCCTTACTGTCCTTTCGGGAACTGATGACAAATAACCTTGCCGTATACGTACTTCTTTTGTAGCCAGCTTATTAAACCCATCCTTAACCAAAAACTTCCTTTCAATTTCTACACCCATATCACTAATTTTTATCGCTAATACTATCTTCAAAGTTATATTATTTATGTCACTTTCAATACCTAAATTAAATGATTAAGAAATATTATGATAAATTGTTAACTCCAAAAAAAATACTCTAAATTCTTTATTACTTTTGTGTTAAAGTATTCAAAATGGACAAAGGCAATACTCCTGACATAAGTCTTTTGGTCGAAAATTATACTTCCGACTTACTTAAAAGAGCAATGTATAAGATTTCCGATGTGGAGATTGCAAAGGATATTGTTCAGGATACTTTTTTGGCTGCTACCGAAAAGATACACACTTTTAAAGGGGAGAGTTCGCCAAAAACATGGCTTTTTTCAATACTCAATTTCAAGATAATCGACTATTATCGATCCAAGTCAAGACAAAAAGTTAGTTCTGCTGGCGATTCGCTTTTTAAATTCTTCAATGAAGATGGTGAGTGGGCAGGCGACAGGAAGCCATCCAATTGGAATGAAGAAGAGAACTTACTCGACGATGCTGATTTTCAATATGTTTTAAGAAATTGTCTGGAGGCTTTACCTGAAAAATGGGGTGCTTGTGTTAGGATGAAATACTTTATGGAAAAAAAAGGTGATGAAATTTGTCAGGATTTAGAAATCACTCCTACTAATTTATGGCAGATAATTCACAGGGCAAAATTAAATTTGCGTGAATGCATAGAAACCAACTGGTATAAAAGTTAATATTAAGGACTCATCTGATGAAAAAATTAATGCATTTATTGTTTCTTTCTTGTTTAAAAGCCACAGAGTTAATAGAGAAAAAACTAGCCTTTAAACTTAGCTTTAGTGAAAGAATACAACTTGCAATTCACAAAAAGATGTGCGGTGCCTGTGCAATTTATGAGGATCAAAGTAAATTTATTGAAGAAGGCTTTAAAGAATTACAAAAGTCCTTTGAAAGCCAAGATGTTGATATGGAAGAGTTCAAAAACGACATTATGGAAAAAACAAATCGAAATTCTTGATTTAACATATTGAGTTTCCCCAAATTACATATCTCCAATAGTAACCATCTTTCTGTTTCAAAATTCAGGGATATGGATTATAAAGCCATAAACGACTTTAATCTACCCATCGAACTAATGATGGAAAATGCGGGTCTTCAACTGGCAAGATTAGTTTCGTTGCGAACCGACAAAACAAAGAAAATAACTATCGGTATTGGAAAAGGCAATAATGGTGGAGGCGGACTGGTTGCAGCACGCAGATTGCTTGCCTGGGGTTATAATGTTTATTTGCATATACCAGATACTAATTTGAATTCATTAGCCAATTTGCAGTTTTTAAGGAGCAAGAAATTCGGAACTAAGATCACAACTAAACTTGATTGCGATATTTTTGTAGATGCTTATTTGGGGTTTTCTCAAAGGTTGCCTTTGCCTGTTTCAATAAATGAATCCTTACAATTAATAAATAAAACGGAGTCTCTTAAAATTTCTTTGGATTTACCAACAGGTTTCGATTTAAGTACAGGAACTTCAGAATTCTCTCCTGACATTATCCTTACCATGGCGGCCATGAAAACGGAACTCATACCTTTACTCAATAACACACAAGTTTTCATTGCTGATTTGGGAATACCAAGAAAAATCTATTCAGAATTTGGAATTAAATATCCCTATCAATTTTCAGAAAGTGGTATACTAGAAGTAGTATAGCCTATATATCAACAACAAATATTTTCTGTTTTTTGTAAGGAATCTGTTTTTTTACTTCTAATACATTAAACGAAAAATTATGCAACGATTATTTTTAATACTTACTACAATAATACTTATGTTGACAAATGCTAATGCTCAGAGCGAGAAAACTGTGGATCAGGCAAATGGTTTAAATGTAGGGCAAGAGGCGCCATTATTTGAGGCCAGTGATGCTGCCGGAAATAAATTCAAACTTAAAAATGAAATAAAAAACCAGCCCGTAGTTGTAATTTTTTACCGTGGATACTGGTGTCCCGTTTGTAATAAACATTTAAGCCAAATTCAGGACAGTTTACAACTCATTATGGAAAAAGGAGTGAAAGTGTTGGCAATATCTCCTGAAAAGCCTGAGTATTTAGATAAAATGTCGGAGAAATCAGGAGCAGAATTTACTTTGCTTTACGATGAAAACAACGATATTGCCAAAGCATACGATGTAAATTTTAAACCCTCATCTAAGCAATTATTTACTTACAATGTAATTTTAGGTGCCGACATGAAAAACACACATAGTGATGATTCACAGCAACTTCCAATTCCGGCTACATATTTAATAAATAAAGATGGGAAAATTGTATGGCGACAATTCGACAGGGATTATCATAACAGGGCCTCGGTAAAGGATATTCTTAAAGCAGTAGATAATTTGCAATAGAATAATGGAGTATTGGAGTGATTGGGCGGTTATCAAATATTTTCTATTCTTTTGCTGCCACATGTCAGTTAACACTTTTTCACATGATACATTAACACCAAATTAACATATATCGCATTTACTATTTGTAAGTTTGCCAATAAGTTTCGACTCAAATATCTGAAATCTAAAATAACATTAGATGAACCAAATTAAATACATCCCTAATATTACGGAGAATGATAAAAAGAGAATTGTCATAATTGGCGGAGGCTTTGCCGGATTAAAATTAATACGAGGTCTGCTTGGCAAAAATTACCAAATAGTTATACTCGACAAAAATAATTATCATCAGTTTCAACCCTTATTATATCAGGTAGCAACTGCAGGTTTGGAACCTAGTGCTATATCCTTTCCATTAAGAAAAATTCTCCAAAAGGAAGATGATGTGCATTTTAGAATTGCAAATCTTGAGGAAGTTATCCCCGAAAAAAACGAAATCATAACAAATATCGGTAAACTTAAGTACGATTATTTGGCTTTAGCAATAGGTGCAACCACGAACTTCTTCGGTAAAAAAAATATAGAGGCAAATGCCTTATCCATGAAAACCGCATCAGAAGCAATTCTAATAAGAAATCTGATACTCGAAAATTTCGAAAAAGCGCTTCTGGAAACAGAGGAAGAAAAAATAAACTCTTTTCTAAACATAGTATTAGTTGGAGGTGGTCCTACTGGTGTCGAATTATCGGGTGCTTTGGCAGAAATGAAAAAGTATATTTTTCCTAAGGATTATCCTGAATTAGATGTTTCAAAAATGCGCATAATGCTCTTTGAAGGATCACCATCATTGCTTGTGGGGATGACAAAAAAATCCTCTGATAAGGCTCTTGAATATTTAAATAAGTTAGGAGTAGAAGTAAATCTAAACTCTATGGTTGAAGACTATAGAAATTCGGTTTTAAGCATTTCCGACGGAAGGCAAATAAATTCGAAAACCGTAATCTGGTCGGCAGGAGTAAAGGCAAATTCTGTGAAAGGGTTTCCGGAAACTACATATGTTCATGGTGGCAGACTAAAAGTTGACAGCTACAACAGAGTAGATGGATACGAGAATATTTTCGCTCTAGGTGACTTATGCCTAATGCAAACACCAAAGTATCCTAAGGGTCACCCTCAGGTTGCTCAGGTTGCTATTCAACAGGCAAAATTATTGGGTTCCAATATTATCAAAATCGACAATAATTCCCCCAAACTCAAAAAGTATGAATATAAAGACAAAGGCACATTAGCCACTGTTGGTCGTAATCGTGCTGTGGCAGAAATACCTGCAGCTACACTAAAAGGTTACCTAGCCTGGGTTTTATGGCTGGTAGTGCATCTGTTTGCGATTGTGGGTGTAAAAAATAAAGTAATCATTTTTCTCAACTGGATATGGAACTATTTTACTTACGACCAATCGTTGCGCTTATTAATAAAACCAAAAAATAGAAATAATAATGACCTGACATAGAAGTCAATAAAATAATAAATTGGTTATATTTATCGAAAATATAAAAATATGAAATGTACATAAACTTTTTTAATCATTGTTTACTAACAGCAAATGATTAAAAACGTTTGTGGGAAAGCGAAGCGGTTCCATCGGTTTAAAATTTTGGAATTGCTTTAAATACAAATAATTACAAAATTTTAAACAGATGAAAATAGGATTTGTAGGACTAGGCAAAATGGGTTATAATATGGTTCATCGCTTATTGGAAAAGAAACATGAAGTAGTAGTTTGGAACAGAACTCAGGAAAAAGTTAAGGAAATAGAAAAGTTAGGGGCTGAAGGCTCGGCAGATTTCGAAGAAATGCTTAGCAAACTACCTGAAAGAAAAGTCGTATGGTTGATGGTTCCTGCCGGTAAGCCTGTTGATGAAAATCTTGATCAATTACTAGTACTGCTAAACAAAAACGATATTATTGTTGATGGTGGTAATTCCTATTGGCGAGATACTCAGAAAAGATCAGAGAAGGCTTCTGCCAAAGGAATTCATTTTCTCGATTGTGGAACCAGTGGTGGTGTTTGGGGACTGCAGAATGGTTACTGCCTGATGTATGGTGGAGAACAAGAACCCACAAACTATTTAGAACCAATTTTCAAGGCCCTGGCACCTGAAAAAGGACACGTTTATTGCGGGCCATCGGGAACCGGGCATATGGTTAAAATGGTACATAATGGTATTGAATATGGAATGATGCAAGCTTATGCGGAAGGTTTCGAAATTCTGGAAAAATCGCCCTACGACATTAATTTAACAAAGGTTGCCGACGCATGGCAATACGGAAGTGTTGTTCGTTCATGGTTGCTGGAACTTGCCGTAAATGCCCTGGGAGAAGATCCTAAACTGGAGAAACTTGAAGACTATGTTTCCGATAGTGGAGAAGGCCGCTGGACGGTTCAAACAGCCATCGACTTTGATGTACCAGCCCATGTAATTACGGCCTCTTTATTTACTCGTTTCCAGTCACGCCAAAAAGAATCATTTGCCATGAAAATGCTTGCTGCATTAAGAAATCAGTTTGGTGGTCATGCAGTAAAATCCAAAAAATAAACACATAACACTATGACTGATGATAGCCATATTTTTGTAATTTTTGGTGCCTCAGGCGACCTTACGAAAAGGAAACTTGTGCCTGCCCTTTATTCTTTATTTGTGCAGAATTTATTGCCGGAAAAATTTGCCCTTTTAGGTGTATCGAGGACAAAATATTCTGATGATGAGTTCAGAAAACTCATGCAGCAAGGCATTGATGAATTCAACGAAATTGATGACAACAGCAGAATTGATGAGTTTGTGGAAAAACTCCATTATACAAATATTCAATTCGACGATGTTGAAACTTATCACTCTTTCAAAAAAAGACTGGAAAATATTAGAAGTGAAAAAGGAATTGCTTCCAACACCATCTTCTATCTATCTACTCCCCCAAGTCTGTACGGTCTTATACCTCAGCAACTGGCCAAGGTTGATTTGAATTCAAATAAGGATGGATGGAAACGCCTGATAATTGAAAAACCTTTTGGTTATGATTTGGAGTCGGCTTTAAAACTAAAAGACAGCCTTTTAAATGACTGGAAAGAAGATCAACTTTACAGAATAGATCATTATCTTGGCAAGGAAACCGTTCAGAATCTGCTGGTTACCCGTTTTTCTAACGGAATTTTCGAACCACTATGGAACCGGAATTATATTCATCATGTGGAAGTAACATCTGCAGAAAGTATTGGTGTTGAAAAAAGAGGTGGATATTACGAAAGTTCAGGTGCATTGCGCGATATGGTTCAAAATCACTTGCTTCAGGTGGTAGCCCTAACGGCTATGGAACCACCAACTTCACTGGACGCTATTTCCATAAGAAATGAAATTCTTAAGGTATTTCAATCGTTGCGACCCATTAAAAAAAATGAAGTTAAAAGTAATACCGTCAGAGGTCAATATGTTTCAGCACACATAAAAAATGAAGAAATCCCTGCCTATCGGGATGAGAAAGGTGTAAGTCCGGATTCCACAACAGAAACTTATGCTGCCTTAAAATTTTATATCGACAATTGGCGTTGGGGAGGAGTTCCATTTTATATACGCACCGGTAAACGACTTCCAACCCGGGTTACCGAAGTTGTTATTCACTTTAAAGAAACCCCACATTTTTTATTTTCAGGAGAGCATGGAAATAACGGAACTAACAAATTAGTAATCAGAATACAGCCCGATGAAGGAATATTGCTGAAGTTTGGAATGAAAACACCGGGTGCGGGATTCGATGTGCAAACAGTAAATATGGATTTCCACTATTCGGATCTTTCTAATCAAAGAATCCCTTCTGCGTATGAACGACTAATTTATGATGCTATTCAAGGCGATTCAACTTTATTTGCCCGCACAGAGGAAGTTATAGAAGCATGGAAATTTTTAAATCCTGTTTTGGAAGCCTGGAAGGAAAATAAAATACCCCTACATGGTTATCCTGCCGGAACATGGGGTCCTGAAACTGCAGATAAATTAATAGAATGCAAAGAATTTGCCTGGCGCTATCCTTGTAAAAACCTTTCCGATGACGGAATTTATTGTGAATTATGAGTAAAGAAACATCAGTAAAAGTTTTTGAAGAAGTTGACAACTTATCGTCTTTTTTTGGAACCATTATTATGGATAAAATCCGGAAAAAAAATGATAATGAATATCTTTCTATTGCCCTTTCTGGTGGATCTACACCAAAATTAATTTTCCGGTTTCTCACAGAAAATTTCAAAGAGAAAATTAACTGGAGTAGAATTCTGGTTTTCTGGGGTGACGAAAGATGCGTGCCTCCTGATGACAAAGAAAGTAATTATAAAATGGCTTGTGACTATTTATTGAACCATGTTGGTATCCCTCCTGATAATATTTTCAGAGTTTTTGGCGAATCCAATCCCAATGATGAGGCTAAGAGGTACTCACAAATTGTAAAATCAAAATTGCCATCAAATAATGGAATTCCTGTTTTTGATATAGTTCTCTTAGGACTAGGTGACGATGGTCATACCGCTTCAATTTTTCCTGACAACTTAAGTTTATTCAATACCGAAAAATTCTTTGAAGTAGCCTCTCATCCACAAACAAATCAAAATAGAATAACTGCATGTGGAACAATAATTAACTTTGCAAAAACTATTGTTTTTATTGCCACAGGTACAGCTAAAGCAGAAGTTATCTCGACCATTTTAAACAAACAGGGAAATTGGAAAAAATATCCCGCTTCATATGTAAGTCCAAAAAATGGCGATCTTATTTGGTTGCTTGACAAAAATGCAGCCTCGGTATATATAGATACGTCAGAGTAAAATTCGAATTAAGAAAAAAATAAAAATATGAACCATATTACAAACACACAAAGTTGGAAAGCCCTCGAAAATCATTTCGAAGAAATTAAAAATGTGCATATAAAAACTCTTTTTGGAAACGATAAGGAAAGAGGTAGTAAATTGTCATTAAATGAATTAGGTATTTATTTCGATTATTCAAAACACAGAGTAAACGATAAAACCATAGATTTACTCTTTAAACTGGCAGAGGAGTTGAAAATAGACAGCCGCAGGGAAGAAATGTTCTCGGGCAAAAAAATTAACAAAACAGAAAATCGTGCTGTTTTGCATACGGCTTTAAGAACTCCAAAATCGGCAAGCATATTAGTAGACGGACATAATGTTGTTCCCGATGTGCATGAAGTTTTAGATAAAATGGCTTCTTTTTCCAATAAAATTAGAAGTGGTGAATGGAAAGGCTATACCGGTAAAATAATTAAAAATGTTATCAATATTGGAATTGGTGGTTCAGATCTTGGTCCTGTTATGGCTTATGAATCACTTAAACATTTTAGCGATAGATCATTAAATTTTAAGTTCGTTTCTAATGTAGATGGCAGCGATTTTGCCGAAGCAGTGGAAGGTTTAGATGCTGAGGAAAGTTTATTTATCATATCATCAAAAACTTTTACTACTCTGGAAACCATGACAAATGCAAATACTGCAAGAGACTGGTTTTTATCACAAATTAATAATCCTGAAGCCATTGCGAAACATTTTGTTGCTGTATCAACCAACGAAAAATCGGTAATTGAGTTTGGTATCGACCCTCAAAATATGTTCGGATTTTGGGATTGGGTAGGTGGAAGATATTCCATGACTGCTGCCATTGGTCTTTCAACTATGATTGCCATAGGAGCAGAAAACTACCATAAAATGCTTAATGGTTATCACCAAATGGATGAGCATTTTCGTAATGCACCACTTAGAAAAAACATTCCTGTAATAATGGCCTTGCTGGGCATTTGGTATAATAATTTCTTCGAAGCAGAAACCCAGGCAGTTTTTCCATATGAAAATTATTTGAAGAGATTTCCTGCTTATTTGCAGCAATTAACAATGGAAAGTAATGGCAAGCAAGTTAATCTGAATGGAGAAAGAATTGATTACCAATCAGGAGCCATTTATTGGGGAGAACCTGGAACTAATGGTCAGCATTCATTTTATCAGTTAATTCATCAGGGAACTAAATTGATACCGGTTGATTTCATTGGTTTCAAAAAATCACTTAATCCTCTTGGATCACATCAGGATTATTTAATAGCAAATATGATTGCTCAGGGAGAAGCTCTTGCATTTGGAAAAACAAAAGAAGAAGTAAAAGCCGAAGGTATAACCGATGATTTAGTAATGCATAAAGTTTTTGAAGGAAATAAACCATCTTCAACATTTTTCCTCGACCAGTTAAGTCCTGAAAACCTTGGAAAATTAGTTGCCATGTATGAACATTGCGTTTATGTTCAAGGCTTAATTTGGGATATTAATCCTTTCGACCAAATGGGAGTTGAACTTGGGAAAGTATTGGCAATGAAAATAATTCCTGAACTTGAAAATGATGAAAGGGAAATTAATCACGACAGTTCAACAAATGCACTGATTAACTTCTACAGAAAATAAACATGTTTAATAATTAAACTCAACATTTTGAATATTAAAACTATAACTACAGAAGAATTAACAAAAACACTAGCAGAAAATCAAACAGTACTAATTGATGTACGACCCGTTGATGCTTATAACGGCTGGCGGTTAAAAAATGAAGCCAGGGGCGGCCACATAAAAAGCGCAAGAAGTTTGCCTTCCAAATGGACAAACTATATCGATTGGATAGAAATTGTAAGGTCGAAAGGCATTTTGGAAAACGATAATATTGTACTCTACGGATATGGTGAAGATGAGGCTAAAAGAGTTGCAAAATCATTCGACCTCGCTAATTATGCTAACATAAAAATATATAACCATTTTATTGATGAGTGGTCGGCAAATGATGATTTGCCCATGGAAAAACTCCATAATTATTCAACATTAGTTTATGCCGACTGGGTAAAAGAAATTATCGATGGAGGAATTCCCCCGGGCCATGATGGAGGGAAAACAGTTATCTGTCATTCACATTACCGTAACCGTGATGCATATTTAAGCGGACATATCCCCGGAGCCATCGATATGGATACTCTGGCTTTGGAATCGCCGGAAACCTGGAATCGCAGATCTTCTGAAGAACTTAAAAAAGCCTTTGAAGAACATGGTATTACAGCCGACACAACAGTTGTTTTATATGGTAAATACATGGACCCCGATAATGATGATGAGTTCCCTGGAAGCGCAGCAGGACATATCGGAGCCATTAGAAATGCATTTATCATGCTTTATGCAGGAATTAAAAATGTGAAAATTCTCAATGGTGGTTTTCAAACCTGGAAAGATGCCGGATTTGAAATAAGCACAGAAGATGTTAAAAAACAGCCTGTTAAAGACTTCGGATTAAGTATACCTCAAAATGCTAATCTTGCTGTAGACATAGATGAAGCAAAGCAAATGATTAAAGCAAATGATGCAGATATAGTATGTGTTAGAAGTTGGCCGGAATATATCGGTGAAGTGAGCGGATACAATTATATTGAAAAGAAAGGTCGTATTCCGGGCACAGTATTTGGCAACTGTGGTAGCGATGCTTATCATATGGAAAACTACAGAAATCTGGATCATACTACCAGGGAGTTTCATGAAATTGAAGCAATTTGGAAAGAGGCTGATATAGTTCCAGAAAAGCATCTAGCCTTTTACTGCGGAACAGGATGGCGAGGCAGTGAAGCCTTCTTTAATGCCTGGTTGATGGGCTGGCCAAGAGTATCGGTATTCGATGGCGGCTGGTTTGAATGGAGTAACGATTCTGAAAATCCTTATGAAACAGGTATTCCATCAAGCAACTGATTTATGGAAACAGAAAATCAAAAAAACGAGTTTTTGCATGACACTCTGAAAGGACTTTCTTCTAAACCAAAGTATCTTTCATCCAAATATTTCTATGATGAAAGAGGAAGTAAAATATTTCAGGACATAATGCGCATGCCCGAATATTACTTAACCGATTGCGAATTAGAAATATTCAAAACTCAACAGCAAAAAATACTCAATGATTTTACCAACGGCCCCGCAGGTTTTGATGTTCTTGAGTTAGGCGCAGGCGATGGTATGAAAACCAAAGTTCTTCTTAAACATTTTGTAAATCAGAATGCTAATTTCACATATTCACCGGTTGATATATCCGGCACTGTGATAAGCCAGTTAATTAAAGACCTCAAAAATGAAATCCCCCATTTGCAGGTGGAAGGCTTAAAAGGAGACTATTTTAAAATGATTTCTTCCTTTAAAGATAAGGTAAGTAAGAGAAAAATAATTCTCTTTTTAGGGTCGAATATTGGTAACTTTTCTTTGGAAGATTCTGTCGGTTTTTTAATAAAACTAAGAAAATCGATGAATAAAAACGATTTGTTATTCATTGGATTTGACCTTAAAAAAGAAAATAGTTTAATCCTTGATGCATATAATGATGCAGGTGGCCATACCGCCGCATTTAACCTTAATTTACTATACAGAATTAATACAGAACTTGATTCAAATTTCGATCTGGATAATTTTTATCATGAGGAAGTTTATGATGCAGATAGCGGAAAAGCAGAGAGTTTTTTAATTAGTAAAGTTGATCAAAAGGTAACTATTAAAAAGTTGAATAAAACATTCTCC
The DNA here is from genome assembly GCA_002869365.1 of Marinilabiliales bacterium. Taxonomy (GTDB): domain Bacteria; phylum Bacteroidota; class Bacteroidia; order Bacteroidales; family F082; genus BM524. The sequence goes on from PKTA01000128.1 coordinate 17,438, forward strand.
TTTGCCCAAGGAGAAAAAATATTTACTGAAATGTCGCAGAAGTTCGATATCAGAATGGTAGAAGAACTTGCCGAAAAATCAGGTTTTAAAATTGTAAGGAATTACCTCGACAAACGACAATATTTTATGAACTCTCTTTGGAGATTAAAATTATAAAATATGAAAGCAATTTGGAATGGTAAAATTATTGCCGAAAGCGATAAAACAATAAACATCGAAGGAAATCAATACTTCCCTGAAAACACTGTTAATCAGAAGTACTTAAACAAAAGCGAAACCCATACAGTTTGTCATTGGAAAGGTTTAGCTTCATATTACGATATAGTTGTTGATAGTAAAACCAATAAAGATGCTGCATGGTATTATCCTGAACCCAAGGAAATGGCATCTAAAATTAAAAATTACATTGCCTTTTGGAAGGGTGTTGAAATAGTATCATAAACATAAATTATGGAAAATCCAGCACAATGGAAATTGCAGACATTAGTGTTTGACAATAAAATGCAATATAATTTGCAACAACAACATCATGCAGCTCAGTTTATAGCGCTGGTAGGTCATCATTTGATAACACAAAAGGAAGACGATAGTAACACAAATATGGAGTTCCAAACAGTTGGGAATATTTTAATTGGCAATCCTTTAGAAAATGGATTGAGATTAGGCATGAGACTTATCGATTTTAAACTGGAAATAATAGACTCCAACAACAAAGTATTATCAGGTATTTCTCTAAATTCTAAAACAAAACTCCAAATTTTCTATGAGTTAAAGGAAGAATTAACAAAATACGGAGTTGATGTTAGTAAGCTTAGTTATGACTTACATTATGAAATTCCTGATTATAATATTCTTGACGATAAAATATTTTCGGTAGATGAAAAGTATCTAAGAGAAAATGCTTTTTACCGACACAATGCGAACTTAGTTTTAAAGGATATTTTATCAGAGTATGATAATTCAGAAGAAATAAAAATATGGCCACATCATTTTGATACAGGATCAATAATTAATATTGAAAAAAACGCCAAGGGGGAACCTACAAATTCCATAGGCCTTGGCTTTGCAATTTCTGACAGTATGGTAAATGAGCCCTACTATTATTTAAATTTTTGGTCGGAGCAAAAACTTGAAATTAGCAGTAAGATTAATTCTCCCGGACAGGGAAAGTGGATGTTTCCTCAATGGCAGGGAGCAGTATTGCCTATTTCTGTAATAAACTCAGGTAAGAGTCCTGAATCTCAAAAGTTAATTGCCTACGAGTTTTTGAGAGAGGGCATAGAAAAAATAAAAGAATTACTCAATAATTAATAAAAAAGCCGTCTGGCCTCGCCTGAGGCGAGGCCAGACGGCTTAAAATATTGGTTATACAATTATTACTTAATTATAACTTTCTTAGTTATACTTTGATTTCCTTTTACGAGACGTACAAGGTAAATACCTGTTTCAAACGAACTCATATTTACAGAGGTATTAATTTGATGTTTTCCATTGAAAACTTCCTGTCCCATAAGGCTAACTACTTTAATATCTGCATCTTTCCAGTAGTCATCAGTTTTAATATTTATTTGCTTATGAGCAGAATAAATATTTACCATCGATTCATCAATATTATTTTCTATACTAACAGGCCCCCAGTTTTCAAAATTAATATCATCGAGGAAGGCTCCATAACCATTTGGAGAGTAAACATGGAATCCTAAATATACAACAGTATCAGTAGTAGGGAAAATCATTCCTTCACCTAACGCCCAGTTGGCTTCAGTAATATTATCATTTTCAACAATTACATTATTAAGGTCTTCCACAAAAGGAGTAAAGCCCCAATAAGCACCAAAACTTTCACTATGTCCCGGGATAAATCCTTTGTAATAGAAACTTGTATAATACTCGTTTCCTGCTTTTACCTCAAAAGGAGGAGACACAAACCAGTTGTCATATTCAAACTCAACCAGTCCGCCATCGAAATAACATGACATAGCTTTTGATCCGGAATGTGCAATCAGGTTTGTACTTAACCATTTCTGTTCGGAATAATTATATGCCTGCCAGAATTCTGGAAGTTCAGGCTTTTCAACATCTTCCATTCCTTGCTCATAAGGGAAAGCTTCAATAGGAGCCATAGTTTTAAACAACCATATATCAGAACATCCAATGGCTGTTCCCTGACTATTACGAGGTACAACCTGCAAATAATAAGTTGTATTACTATTTAATAGCATCGTAAAACTATTGTCAACAATATTATCACCATTTAACACATTAGTAGGAGGTGTAACACCACCACCATCGGTACCAAAATAAACATCGTAAGTACTGGCAAATAAAGCTGGTGACCATGTAACTTTATGATTAACAAAAGCATCAACACCTGCGTTAAGCGGATCTAAAAGACCTGCGCTACATTCAGGAGCCACAGTATAATCGTCAATACCAGTAATAATAATTGAATATGCTTGTGAACCTCCCTGAAGAGATCCATCATAATCCACAACTATAGTATAAGTACCACCGGGAGCATCATTAATTTCAACTTTCTCAACATTATCAACTGAGTTTTTCGAATTATTTGTTGCTGCTGCCGAAGGATTATCTTTATCAAGTTTCAATGGGAAATGAGTATCATTAGAAGGATCTTCAACTCTTAAATCCAAATTATTTACCAACATTGGAGTTGGCGGATCTAATTGAGGAGAGGTAGGTGTTCCTGCTATATCAGTCCAGCAAATAGTAACTTTAAAATCACTACCTTCAGGAACATATACATCTCTGGTATAACTGTCGCCTGAGGAGAGTGTTAATTCATCAATAACATTTTGTCCTACATCGTCAGAAATAACTCTTGCAGCAAACTCAGAATCCATTAATCCCCAACCAAACATATAGTCAGGACCTGGATCAGGACCAGCCTCGCTGGCAGTATGTATAACAAGACCTTTTAATGTAGCTGCTCTCATTGGAGTATCATTATGTGTTTGTTGGTAATGATATTGAAGCATTGCCATTGAACCTGAAACGTTTGGTGCCGACATGGAAGTTCCCTGGCTAGCACCATAA
>PKTA01000089.1 GCA_002869365.1 Marinilabiliales bacterium
CCTATGCTTCCTTCCCATGATTTTTTAGGTGAGTGTTTTTCAAAAAGCCTGTTCTTGCCAAACTTCGAACCTATCAGATAGGCAAATATATCATTGGTCCAGATTATGCAGAAAAGGCCGATTAATATCCCGGTTTGGAATCCATTGGTAGCATGACTAAAAAATAAGGTGTTCATTAGGCCAAAAGGAATTACCACAAAAACAATTGCCGAGAATATGGATCCTATTCTATGCCAGTCGGACTTAGCAGGATTATATAATTCAAATATTATTATTAAGAATAATAATGGAATACCTAAAACTAAATTTGCGATATCGATATAGCCCAGGCCAATAAAAGCAATTAAAAAGTATATAATCATGGCGGGCATATAAAACAAAACCACACTTGCTTTTTTGAATTCTACTTTCTGCAGAAGCAAAAACTCTCTTAATCCCACAAAGGTGAAAAAAGAAAATAAAAATAAAAATGCCAGAGGATGCAATAATATTGAGCCTATTACTGCTATCAGGAAAATTATCCCGGTAATTGTTCTAATATGAATTTCTTTCAAATGGAAAATATTTCATTTACAGCCTGCAAAAGTACAAAATAAACCAAACTACGGCTTAATGATATTATTTCTCAACTAATCTTATAACTTTAGAGATCATCGATAACAAAAACCACCAGTTCCTTTGGGCCATGAGCGCCCATCACAAGAGTTTTTTCTATGTCGGCAGTTCTGCTGGGGCCGCTAATAACAGTTATCTGTGATGGTAATTTTGATGGATATTTCTTTTTCATAGCTTTAAAGGCATCCTTTAACTCATTTACTATCTGCGACATGGTAGCAAAAACAATATGTATTTCAGGAAATACAAACATTTTTCTTCCGGAAGCTAAAGCAGATGAAACCATAACACTTCCAAAACGGGCAATTAGAAATTCGCATCTGGTAATGCCGGCAATCTGATTATTGAAATCTTCTTCAGATTGTTTTACACTAATTCCTGCTGTTCTTAAAAGCGAAATCAGTTTCTCATCCAATGAAAAGATATTGTCCCAGTTTTTATCCTTTAGGAGAAGTTTTATTTTCTCTGTGAAATCCATTTCATTCTCACAATACACAAAATTGCCACCATTTTCCTGAAGTTTATTTACGAAAACTATTGCAGGGTCGTCGGCAAAATCATGTAAAACCGATTTTTTGAAATCTATATCACTAAAAGGATTTTCCTCTTTTGCAATAAGAGCATTTCTTACATTTTTAAGAATTTTCTCTTTGGTGGTGCTATCTTCCATGAACAAATTTTATTGTGCCAAATTTAGTACGCAATATACAAAGAATCAAGCCTCAGTTTTATCTTCCGGTGGAATATCATCACTAAGTTCATCATCTTTAGGTTTTTCAGCAGTTTCCTCCTTGGTTTTTTCAGCATCTTTTAGTTTCTTAGCCTTGCTAATATTTTTTTCGGTGAGTCCTTTCACACTCAATCCACCATCAACTTTATTGCGTATATTAACACTTTCACTCCATGGTCGTTTGCCAAATACTTCCTCTAAATCATCACTAAAGATAACTTCTTTCTCGAGCAGTTTCTCAGCAAGTTTTGTAAGACCTTCTTTGTTTTCCGTCAGTATTTTAATTGCTCTTTCATATGATTTATCCACCAGCAGTCGAATTTCAGAATCGATAATTTCGTTAGTTTTCTCACTAAACGGCTTATTAAATGCATATTCCTGCTGTCCTGAGGAATCATAGAAACTCAAATTCCCAACTTCTTTACTTAGGCCGTAATAAGCAACCATTGCATAAGCCTGCTTTGTTACTTTCTCAAGATCGTTGAGAGCCCCTGTGGATATTTTACCAAAGATAACTTCCTCTGCAGCCCTTCCACCTAAAGTGGCAGTCATTTCATCCATAAGCTGATCGTAAGTGGTTATCATCCTTTCATCGGGCAAATACCATGCTGCTCCAAGAGATTTACCTCTGGGAACTATAGTTACTTTTACCAACGGATGTGCATGTTCCAACAACCAACTTATTGAAGCATGTCCTGCTTCATGATAGGCAACAGTTTTCTTCTCGTTGGGTGAAATTAATTTATTCTTCTTTTCAAGTCCGCCAATTATTCTGTCGATGGCATTCATGAAATCTTCAGGCATTATTTTATCATTGTTCTGCCTTGCGCCAATAAGTGCTGCCTCATTACAAACATTAGCTATATCAGCTCCGGAAAACCCCGGAGTTTGTTTTGCCATATAATCCAGGTTCACACTATCGTCTAATGTTAAAGGCTTCATATGAACTTTGAAAATTTCTTTTCTTTCCTTTAAATCGGGAAGTTCTACAAAAATCTGTCGATCGAAACGACCGGCACGCATAAGTGCTTTATCGAGTATATCTGCTCTGTTGGTAGCGGCCAGTATTATCACTCCTGAATTTGGAGTAAAGCAGTCCATCTCCGTAAGCAACTGATTTAAAGTGTTTTCTCTCTCGTCATTTGCTCCAGTCATTGCATTTTTACCACGGGCACGACCTATTGCATCTATCTCATCAATAAAGATAATACTTGGGGCTTTCTCCTTTGCCTGCTTGAACAAATCTCTCACCCTTGAAGCTCCAACGCCTACAAACATCTCCACAAAATCGGAACCCGATATGGAATAGAAAGTCACATGGGCTTCACCGGCAACGGATTTGGCCAATAAAGTTTTACCTGTTCCCGGAGGGCCTACAAGCAAAACACCTCTAGGAATTTTACCTCCCAGTTTTGTAAATTTTTCAGGAGTTTTTAAAAAATCAACTATTTCAGTAATCTCAACTTTTGCTTCCTCCAATCCAGCTACATCCTTAAAAGAGATATTTACGCTGGTTTTCTTATCATAAATTTGCGCTTTGGATTTCCCGATATTAAATATCTGGCCTCCGGCACCTCCTCCACCTCTACTCATCGATCGCATAAAGAAAAACCATATTCCAACAATTATCAGTATTGGTAATATCCATGCGAATATTTCACCTGTCCAGTCATGACGAACTTCATTTTCAACATAAATTGGATCCGGATTATTTTTTTGCGTTTCTTCAATACGCTCGACAAATTTATCAGGCGAAGTAACATTATAATAATACTGTGGCATCTTCTGCCCGAACACTGACTGTCCTTTTATATCCTTATATTTTTCTGTATTTAGCACATCGGGTTTCAGGAATATTTCTGCTCTTTCTTTATTAACCAGAATAATCTTGTCAACCTCCTGATTTTCAATCATCTGCTTAAATTCCCCCCAACCGGTTTTCTTTGCTCCCTCACCGGTATTCATAAATTGAAATCCTATGAATATTACAGCCAGGATACCATAAATCCAATAAAAGTTAAACTTTGGTTTTTTGCCGTCACCACCGGTAAATCCACTCAATGGGTTTTTACTTTCGTTACCCTTTGAATCGGTCTTTTGTGTCTTATTTATATTTTCTTCTGCCATTATGTCAAATTCATTAATCGAATGCTGTTTAATCAACATTCTGGTATCTCTTAATTATACCGTCAGCCCACAGATCCTCAAGTTTATAGAAGTTTCTTATATCTTCAAGAAAAATGTGAACTACCAAGTCGAAGTAGTCTATCAAAATCCATTCCGAATTTTCATAACCTTCCCTGTGAAAAGGCTTCATATTCAAATCCACATACACCTTCTCCATTATATTGTCGTAAATAGCATCAACCTGTGTTGTGGAAGTGGCACTACAGACTACAAAATAATTGGTAATAGCGTTATCAATTTTTGAAAGATCTATGCTTACAATATTCTTCCCCTTTTTATCTTCGATGGAGGATATAACTTTTTTAAGTAATTTATTAGTTTCGTTTTTACTAACTTTTTTTGCCATAAACTATATTTCAAAGTACAAAAATACGTAATTTGAGTATTTAAACTTAAAAAGTTCTGATATGTAACATTTTTTAATATCTTTTCGTAAACTTGCTGCAAATTAAGCATATGGATTTCAAAATTAATAAGTTCAAAACTCTTGATTCTACCAGTAAATACCTTTTTGATTTCATTTCAGAAAATGAAAGTCAGGAGGGGTTGATAATAGTTGCAAATAATCAGCCCAATGGAAAGGGCAATGGCGACAACAAATGGGAAAGCGAGGAGGATAAAAATCTAACATTTAGCCTGTTACTGAAGCCGGACTTTATAGATGCAGAGGATCAGTTTTCCATTACCCAAATTATTTCTTTATCATTGTTAAATGCTCTTTCAAAATATTTGGACTCAAACAGTTTAAGGGTTAAATGGCCCAATGATATATATTTTTCAGACAAAAAATTAGGTGGCATTTTAATACAGAATACTATTAAAGGGTCAAAAATTTCAAATTCGGTAGTAGGTATAGGAATAAATGTTAATCAGGAGAAATTTATCAGCACTGCACCCAACCCTGTTTCCATCATTCAGATAACCAATGAAACCGTTGACAGGGAATCCCTTTTAAAGGAAATATTAAACGATATTAACGACTACTATTCAAGGCTAATGCTCTTTCCGTCGAATTCATGGTTGGAGAAACAATATTTGGAAAAACTATTTCAGATAAATGAGTTATGCTCATACAAAGATAAAACGGGCGTGTTTGAAGGAGAAATTAAAGGTATTGACAATTTCGGTCGACTTATAATCGAAAAGAAAGGTGGTAAGCAAGAAAAGTATGGTTTTAAAGAAGTGGAATTTATTTTTTAAATAATTAAGCAAAAATAGAATTTAAATTTTCGGCAATCACATTTACCAGATTCTCAAATGGTCTTTTAGCCATCATAGCCAACATGGGATTAATATCAGCATCAACATTAACACCTGCTACAGTTTTTTGCTCATTCAAACTGTCTTCTTCAAGAACAACATTCAAAGAAAATTTAAAAGGGACTTTACCCTCGGGTAAAATTTTAATACTTGAATAGGCATTTTTTTCTTCGAATACCAGAGTTAAATCTGCCATATTTTTAATTGTAAAAGAGCAACTATCATTAGTTGATTTCCAATTAATTATTTGATCAGGCATTAATTTTTCGTAATTATTAAAATCGCTTAAAAATTCGAATATCTTTTTTTTATCTGCGTTCAGGTTAACTTTCTTACCTTCAATTTTCATAAGTTCTTATTATTAGTTTTTGAGTAATTATAAATGATGTGGGATTTATTTTCTGGCATCGCTCCATGCTTGCGGATCTTTTCTCCAATCCATAAGCGACAATAAATCATTGTTGGAAATATACTCATTTTCAGTAGCAATATTTACTAAAACATCATAATCCGACAATGTAACCAGTTGGCAGTTAGCATTTTCAAAATTATCCTCAGCCTTTTGAAGACCGTAAGTAAAAATTGCAACCATTCCTTTTACACTGGCCCCTGCATCTTTTAAAGCATCAACAGCATTTAAGCTACTTTTTCCGGTCGAAACAAGGTCTTCGATAACAACAACCGATTGCCCTTCATTTATTACTCCTTCAATTTTATTGGTCATACCATGTTTTTTCTCAGAAGAGCGTACATAAACCAAAGGCAATCCCAATGCTGCGGCAACCAATGCAGCTTGAGGAATTCCGGCAGTGGCTACTCCAGCTATTACATCTACCTGACCAAACTTATCCTCTATGGCTTCAACAATCTGCTGGCGGATATAAGTTCTGATTTTTGGATATGACAAAGCAACTCTATTATCACAATAAATTGGTGATTTTAAACCCGAAGCCCATGTAAAAGGTTCCTTATTGTTTAGTTTAATTGCTTTAATTTGCAGAAGTGATTCTGCAATTTTAGCGGCTGAATCTGTATTATAAATCATAGATGCAAATGTATAAAGTTTTTAATAATGGCTCCCTTATAATTATTAATTCAAAGGCTATTTATAATGAAAATAATTTAATGAACCTTAGAATTGATAATGAGAAGGATATGATAGCTTTCACTGAAAAAATATTTAGTAAAAAAATTACAGTTGATACTCTACTATATAGTGATAACGAAAATCAACTTTTTGAATTGTTTAAGTCTCAATTTAAAATAATTTATGCTGCTGGTGGCGTTGTAAATAAACCAATAAGTGAAGGCGACAAACTAATACTATTAATAAAAAGACTAGGATTTTGGGATTTTCCCAAAGGTAAAATAGAAAAAGGTGAAGATCCTGCTATGGCTGCAATAAGAGAAGTTATAGAAGAAACATCTATCGATAAATTGCAGATAAAAAAAGAACTCCCATCAACATGGCATATCTATGAACTCAAAGGAAAATGGGTTCTTAAAAAAACCTATTGGTATGAAATGACAACTTCATCAAAAAATATCCCCAGCCCTCAAACTGAGGAAGACATAGAAATTGCAGAATGGCGAATTTCCGATGAGGCTGAAGAACTTATGAATCAATCATACCGATCACTAAAAGAAGGCTTTAAAGAATATTTTAATTATTAATCAACATATATTACTTTTACAATAATTTAAATTTGAAAAGATGAGTAAAATAGCAATATTTCCCGGTTCCTTCGATCCTATTACCTTGGGGCATGTTTCAATTGTTAAAAGAGCAGCATCATTATTTGATAAAATAATTGTTGCTATTGGTGTAAACTCATCAAAAAAAAGCATGTTTTCGCTTGAAAAAAGAAAAGAATGGATAGCAGAAGTTTTTAAAGATTATGACAATGTTGAAGTTGAATCTTATACAGGATTAACAATAGATTTTTGTAAAAAAACAGATGCTAAATATATACTAAGAGGACTGCGAACTGCTGCCGATTTTGAATTTGAAAGAGGCATTGGACAGGTAAATTTTATGATGGATGAAGATATAGAAACTGTATTTTTACTTACCGAAGCCAAGTATACTCCAATTAACTCTTCAATTGTTAGAGATGTTTATAAAAATGGCGGTGACCTTTCCAAATTAATCCCACCTGAAGTAATATTATAAATTGTATATCGTTTTATTCAAAATTTAAATTTTTGTTTCGTGAAAAAGTTTATTCTATTTCCACTATTATTTATTTGCCTTTTTACATACTCTCAAAACGCAGAAATATCAGGTAATGTAGGAGAGAACAAAGTAAAGATGCTTAGATTAATTGCCCTGGCTGATCAGTTTTCGATGCTGGAAAAAACCATAGCAACAACATATTCCGATGAATCCGGTAATTTTTCTATAGAAGCAACTCTTACAAAAACACAAATGACTTTACTAGCTGTTGATTTGACTAAAGGAGACATCTTTTTAAAACCGCAATCAAACATCGAATTATCAATAGTTAATGACACAAGTTCAGAATTACAATCTATTTATGAGCAAGTTCCTCTTCAATATAATATCATTAATGATGAAGATTTAAATACCAACATCCGAAAGTTTAATGTTATCTACAATGGATTTTTATTGAAAAACTTTAACCGAATTTCCCGTTCACGGTCGAACACATTAATAAATAATTTCAAACACGAAATGGATTCTATATTTGAGGGGTATAAAAATGATTTTTTTGCCAATTATCGCAAATACAGAATAGGGGCACTGGAATTAATTAGCAGAAGGAAAAGCGAAATCATGTTAATGGATGAATATTTTCTCAATAAGAAAATTCTGTACAATAATATTGAATATGCATCCTTATTCACAGAAGTATTTAATAATTATATACTTAGTGGAAACAGCGGAATTGATTATGCCAAATTGCTTGAAACAATCAACTACTCAACCAATTATAAAAAGTTTGACGAAATGGTTGCGGCGGGGAATTATAAACTTGAGCCAGACAGACGACTGAGAGAACTTATTGAAATTATTAGTCTGGCAAAACTTTATAATACCAAAGGTTTTTACAGAAATAACATTATTAAATATCTTCGACAAATAGAAAGAAACAGCGAATTCAAGGAACACCGAAATATTGCATCCAACTATATTACAAAACTTGAAAAGTTTATCTGGGGTTCTCCCACCCCCCTATTTTCATTAAAAACACCTGATAACAAAATAGTTACAAACGATAGTTTAAAAGGTGAATTTGTGTTGCTTGCCTTTATGAAGGGCGATTCGAAACTTTGCTTATCGCATATTAGTTTGATAGATGAACTTCGCCAAAAGTTCAATAGCAAATTGAAAATAATTATGCTGGTTGAAGGCAATCCTAATTCAATATCCAATTTCATGTATGAAAGAGATTATGAATGGCCTGTTCTAGAAATTGATGACATTTTACTAATAGAAGAATTTGGTATTAAAGTTTACCCTACATATATGCTGTTAAATCCCGACGGAAGTATTTCATCTTCTTCAACACCTATGCCGGATGAAAATATTGCTCCCTTTATTAATTCATTAATGAAAAAGTGGGAGAAAATAAAAATATCGAATTAGTCGCGGATATTATTAATTAAGATTTTTTTGTTTTGATTAATCTGAAATCAGAGTATTTTTGCGAATTAAGCATTTGCTAATGGAATAATTATTGATTAGCAATATCCTCAATGTTTTAATACAACAACATTATGTTAGGTATAATAAAGAAAATGTTCGGTGACAAAGCCACTAAAGACTTAAAGGTATTGCAACCTTATGTCGTTAGTGTTCATATGGTTGAGAAAGAAATTGGAGCACTTACCAACGACCAACTACGGGCAAAAACTCAGGAATTTAAAAAGCGAATACACGAATATATAGATGCTGATGAACAGGAGATTGTGCAACTTAAAAAGAAAATAGACACAACCATTGACATAAGCATTAACGAAAAAGAAGCCATATATTCTCAAATCGACAAACTCGAGAAAACGTCTTACGAAAAAAGTCAGGAGATACTTGATGAAATAGCACCAGAAGCTTTTGCAGTTATAAAAGAAACTGCCAAGAGGTTCACTGAAAATGAAGTTGTGGAAGTTACAGCAAACGACTTCGACAGGGAAATGGCTTCGAAGGTGGAAAGTGTTAATATTAAAGGTGATAAGGCATATTATAATAACGAATGGATAGCCGGAGGAAACCTTATTAAGTGGGAAATGATTCATTATGATGTACAGTTGATTGGTGGTACTGTTCTTCATCAGGGGAAAATTGCTGAGATGGCAACCGGAGAAGGAAAAACTCTTGTTGCAACACTTCCTGTATATCTAAATGCCTTACCAGGCAAGGGTGTTCACGTTGTTACTGTTAACGATTACCTTGCAAAGCGTGATGCCGAATGGATGGGAATGTTGTATAATTTCCATGGTTTGAAAATCGATGTTATTGATAAACATGAGCCTAATTCTCAGGAAAGACGTAATGCCTACCTGGCAGATATAACTTATGGTACAAATAATGAGTTCGGTTTCGACTACCTTCGTGACAATATGACAGGTAACCCTGAAGAACTTGTACAACGTCCCCACAATTATGCCATTGTGGATGAGGTTGACTCAGTTTTAATTGATGATGCACGTACGCCATTAATTATTTCAGGTCCAACTCCAAAAGGAGACTTACAGGAATTTGATGCTTTAAAAGCAGATGTACAAAAATTATATAATGCACAAAAATCTCTGGTAACTAAACTTTTAGCTGAATCAAAAAGTTTGCTTTCAAATCCGGCAAATAACGATCAGGTTAAAAAAGGTAGCGACCAGTTATTCAGGGCTTTCCGTGGTCTGCCCAAAAATAAAGCTCTTATAAAATTCCTTAGTGAAGAAGGAAACAGAACTCTTATGCAAAAAACGGAGAGTTTCTATCTTCAGGAACAAGCCAAAAATATGCATGTAATCGATGATGAACTATTCTTTGTTATCGATGAAAAACAAAATTCTGTTGACCTAACAGAAAAAGGAATCGACTTACTTACAACATCTTATGACGACCCAACATTCTTTATCCTTCCTGACATAGGTGCTGAAATAGCAGAAATGGAAAAGTCTAGTCTGGGAGAAAAAGAAATACTCGAGAAAAAGAGTAAGATGATTCAGGACTATTCCATTAAATCGGAAAGAGTACACACCGTGAACCAATTGCTAAAAGCATATACAATGTTTGAGAAAGATGTTGAATATGTAATTATGGACAACAAAATTAAAATTGTTGATGAGCAAACTGGTCGTATTATGGAAGGTCGTCGTTATTCCGACGGATTGCACCAGGCACTTGAAGCCAAAGAGAATGTTAAAGTAGAAGCCGCGACTCAAACCTATGCTACTATTACATTACAGAATTATTTCCGTATGTATAAAAAATTGGCAGGTATGACAGGTACTGCTATTACAGAAGCAGGCGAGTTATGGGATATTTACAAACTGGATGTTGTAGAAATTCCTACCAACAAACCAATTGTAAGGGATGACAGACAGGATTTGATTTATAGAACAAAAAGAGAAAAATATAATGCTGTTATCGATGAAATTGTAACATTAGTAGAAAATAAAAGACCTGTATTGGTTGGTACTACTTCTGTAGAAACATCGGAATTATTAAGCCGAATGCTTAATCGTAAGCAAATAAGTCATAATGTTCTGAATGCAAAACTTCATCAAAAGGAGGCTCAAATTGTTAAGGAAGCCGGTAATGCCGGAATGGTAACTATTGCAACAAACATGGCTGGTCGTGGTACCGACATTAAACTAAGTAAAGAAGTTATAAAAGCCGGTGGTTTGGCAATTGTGGGTACCGAGCGTCATGAGTCTCGTCGTGTTGACAGGCAGTTAAGAGGACGTGCCGGACGTCAGGGTGACCCGGGAAGTTCTCAGTTTTTTGTTTCGTTGGAAGACGACTTAATGAGAATGTTCGGCTCTGGAAGAATTGCCGGAATTATGGACCGCCTTGGTTTAAAGGAAGGAGAAGTTATTCAACATTCAATGATTACAAAATCAATTGAGAGAGCACAGAAAAAAGTTGAGGAGAATAACTTTGGTATAAGAAAGCGTCTTCTTGAATATGACGACGTAATGAACTCACAACGTGAGGTTATTTACAAACGTCGTTTCCACGCATTATTTGGTGAACGACTGGCGGTTGATGTATCAAATATGATATATGATTTATGTGAACAGGTTGTAACTGATTATAAAAGCGAAAGTGATTTTGATGGTTTCAAACTTGAACTTTATCGTACTTTCACTTGTGAGTCACCGGTTGATGAGGAAGAATTCCAGAAATCTTCCACTGATGATGTAATCAACAAATTATTTAAAATCGTTTACGATTCTTACATTAAAAAAAGAGAAAGATTAGGAGAAAACACCTTACCTGTTATAAAGGATGTTTACGAAAATCAATCACAATACGAAAATATTGCAATACCTTTCTCTGATGGTAACAGAGAAGTTCAGATAGTTGCTAATTTGAAAAAATCGGTTGAAAGTGAAGGAAAAGAAGTTCCTCTTTCTTTTGAAAAAGGCATTTCACTTTCTACTATTGATAATGCATGGAAAGAACATCTTCGTGAAATGGACGACCTTAAACAATCGGTTCAAAATGCTACTTATGAGCAAAAAGATCCATTGTTAATATATAAGTTTGAGTCGTTTAATTTGTTTAAAACCATGCTTCAAAAAATTAATAAGGATGTGGTTTCTTACCTTATAAAAGGTGACTTATTAATTAAAAATCAAAGTCAAATTAAAGAAGCACGGTTACCAAGAGGTCTTGACAGATCTCAAATGAAGGAGGAAAGAGGCGACTTATTATCACAAGCACATTCCGACACGCAGGAGAAAGAAAAACCTCAACCGGTTAGAGTAGAAAAGAAAGTTGGAAGAAACGACCCATGCCCCTGTGGAAGTGGTAAAAAATATAAGCAGTGTCATGGAAAAAATGCATAAATTAGCATAAAATTAATTAGGCTTAAATTATGAATGTTAGTGTTAAAGGAATTTTTATTGTTGTAGTAGTTACATTTTTAGCCAGTTGTTGTAATAAAAACAATATAAAACCTGATTATCCGCAATATAGTTATACTTCAAATATTGTTAATCCTCCTGATTATTTTCAGGTAAATTATAATGTTAGTTTTGCAGGAAATAAACAGGCAACAATAACTTTCGACACAAATTCTGTTTGGGCAATTAAAAAATTAGGCGATACCCGGGTGCTGTTCTCAGTTAATAATGGTATTGATAATTTAACAATAGTAAGTTTGGATACTCTTGGTTTAACAGGTGGAAAAGCATATAAATTTACTGCAAATAACAACTCCTCACTGGATTTAACTACATATATCGTAGAATTTACGAAGGTTAATACTAACTATTCTACTTTCGAACCTAAGTTTTAATTTATCAATCAATTTAAATTTAGCCTCTTTCCATTAATCTCATTTCAAATTACATTTTTGAATTAAGTTCCATTTTATAGTAACCTAAAAATGGCTTTTACTAATTGTTTTCAGGATATTTTCTCATATGTTTATTTTATTGCTTTACGAATAGTCGTTTTTTGTAATTTTGGATATTGATTAAACATAAAAATATGACTTATAAAAGAGTACTTCTAAAATTAAGTGGAGAATCCCTAATGGGACAGCAACAATACGGAATTGATCCTGAAACATTGAAATCATATTGTGAAGATATACACGACATAGTTAAAAAGGGAATTGAATTAGCCATTGTTATTGGGGGTGGTAATATTTTTAGGGGTATGCAGGGAGCCGCTAAAGGATTCGACCGTGTTCAAGGAGATTATATGGGAATGTTAGCAACAGTAATAAACTCCATGGCATTGCAAGCAGAACTTGAAAAACAAGGGCTAAAAGCAAAACTATTATCAGGTTTAAATATTGACCCCATTGCCGAATCAACAAGTGGAAGAAAAGCAAGTCATTACCTAAAAGAAGGTTATGTTGTAATTATTGGCGGAGGAACCGGTAATCCTTTCTTTACTACTGATACTGCTTCTGCTCTGAGAGCTGTAGAAATTGGAGCAGACATATTATTGAAAGGTACCAGAGTTGATGGTGTTTATAGTGCCGACCCGGAAAAAGATCCTAATGCCACAAAATATACTACTTTGTCGTTCGACGAAGCCTACGATAAAAGCCTTAGTATTATGGACTTAACTGCTTTTACACTTTGTAAAGAAAACGATTTGCCAATATTAGTTTTCAACATGAATAAAAAAGCAAACTTACTAAAGGTTATTGAAGACAATACCATAGGAACTCTAGTTTCTAATTAGAATGCCCTTTCTAAAAAAATACAATATTTCCGACGATAAGTTAATTGTCTTTTTTATACTTGTACTGGCATCAGTGCTGCGCCTATATAATTTTTGGAATTTGCCATTTATGCATGATGAGTTTAGTGCAATTATTAGATCGCAATATGATAATTTAAGTGATTTAATAGAGTTAGGCATTAAAACTGATAGTCATCCTGCAGGTGTCCAGATATTTATTTATTATTGGATAAAAATTTTCGGAATCCACGAATGGTCATTAAAATTACCATTTATTATTTGTGGGATAATTTCCGTACTACTGGTTTACAAAATAGCAAAGATGTGGTTTGGAAGCGAGTCTGCTGTTTTTTCTGCTCTTGCAATTGCAGTTCTACAGTTTACAATCTTTTATAGTCAACTCGCACGACCTTATAGCCCGGGACTTTGCTTTGTACTTCTTTCAACTTTGTACTGGACAAAATTGGTATTCCGTAAGGAATATAATAAAACTAATATAATTCTTTATCTATTGGCAGCAAGTATAGCAACCTATACACATGCCTTCTCTTTATTTTTTGTTTTTATACAAGGAATAACAGGATTATTTTTCCTTAAAGGAAAAGTAAACTATAGGTACATTTTTATTAACCTTTTGATAGTAATATTCTACATTCCTCATATCCAAATTTTCATAACCCAAATGCAGAGAGGTGATATTGGTGGTTGGCTTGCCAAACCAAATATTAATTTTATACCGGATTTTTTTTCCTATACCTTCCACTATTCTCAAATTTTTTATTTCGCAATTATAGTATCCGTTTACTTTCTTAGCACTTCTTCGAAAAACCGAAAAAAAGGAGCAAATAAATTCAGACTTATTTCACTATTGTGGTTTACAATTACCTTTTTAACAGCATACTTATATTCTGTTTACCGCCATCCCATACTACAGTTTTCAACTTTACTTTTTGTTTTCCCGTTTATTATTATGTTAGCATTTTCATATGTTGCTAATTTAAAGACGAATATAAAATACATATTCATAGTGGGAATTACTCTGGTTGGTGTTTTAAGTTTAGTAACTACCCGACAACATTATCATATTATGTACAATCAGGGCTTTGATGGGATAGTAAATAATATTTCTGAAGACTCAAAGAAATACAATATTGTAAATCCAACAATTGTTTTACAAGCACCAAATCAAAAAATGTTTGAGTATTATTTGGAAAAAAACAATCTAGATAATAATTATTTTAAAATTGTTGATGGCAAATTAAGTGCTTCTCTGGATAACTTAATTAGTAACAAAAAGCCTAAAATTCTCTTTTATGGATGGGCAGACTATGAAAATCTGAATACAGTAGCATATCTGAAAGACAATTTCAAATACATCTTAAATAAAGAAAGTTTCTTTAATTCTGAATACTTTGTTTTTTCAGATACTCTTATCGATGAATATATATCAAAAGATATTGAGCAGAATCATGAAATAGTTGATTCTTCTAATGAATTTATTTTCAATTCCCACAGGCCCGGCTTTAGCAAGCCCCTTGAAATACAAACAGATTCGCTTAAATTAAACAAGTTTAGTGTTATTAATGTAATAGCATCTATTAATAAAATGAATTCCAATACAGATGCCTTACTTGTAATGGATATATTGGATTCTAAAGGTAAATCATTATGGTGGTCAGCATCTAAAATAAATAGTTTTTATCATGATTCTACTGAAACTAAAGTATATCATTCAAAACGAATTTATGAAAACTATCCGATATCAAAGGGTTCTGTATTAAAAGCGTATATCTGGAAACAGGATAGTAATTTTTTACAAGTTGAAAGTATTGAGTTCTATATTTCTCATATCCAGCCCATAGAATTTGGTCTTTATAAAAGTTTAACCCCTTAATTTTTTTTCAATAACATCTTATTTAATATCATAGAAATATTAAATTTGTGGTAAAAATTAATATATTATGACTGACGATTCGATATTATGTCTTGAGGAAGCCGAAGAAGGCATGAAACATTCCGTGGAACATTTAAAAAAGGCATTTCAAAAGATAAGAGCAGGAAAGGCCAGCCCTTCTATGTTAAGTGGTGTTTTAGTAGATTACTACGGCAGCATGACTCCCATTGAGAGAACTGCAAACATTAGCACTCCCGATGCAAGGATGATAGTAATTCAGCCATTCGACAAAAGTACCATTCATGAAATTGAAAAAGCCATAATGAATTCAGGATTAGGCTTTAACCCAATGAATGAAGGGGAATTACTAAGAATAAATGTGCCAGTATTAACCGAAGAAAGAAGACTTGAATTGGTAAAGCAAGCAAAGGCTGAAACTGAAGATACTAAGATAGGAATAAGAAATACCCGCAGGCAAGCCAATGATGAAGCAAAAAAATTAGAAAAAGAGGGAATTTCAGAAGATGAGGTAAAACAGTTGCTTGATGAAATTCAGAAAATAACAGACAAGTATACTAAAATTGTTGATGATTATTTCGAAATGAAAGAAAAAGACATTTTAACCGTATAAAATATTATTTTATTTAAGTTTAATTATTGTCTTTAATTTGAGAACTTCTCTTTTCTTTCTTTTTTAAGTTTTGTTTTCTTTTGATATTTTTCACAAAATTGTAAACTATTTTTGCTACGTTAGAGGTAGTTACGAAAGTATTATAAACATTTTGGAAAAAATGCTTACTGAGATTTTCTAAAGTATAGACCTCTCCCAATTCTCTAATTAATTCATTAAGTTTCTTCTCCTTATTTTGTAGCCTTTCTTTAGAGAAAGTTATTTTTGCATCAAGCATTTCTGATGATTCGAAAGTATCCTTTCTAACATTAGAATTTATATCATTAAATATGATATTTCCCAATGCTTTACGTACAGGTTTAAATATCAAGCCTTCCCGCGAGAAGAAAATAATCAATGCCAATAAGGCATAAAAACCTGCTACTATTAAATATCCTATGAACATTTTATCGGTATTGCCTCCTGAATACCACCAAACAAAACCAAATGACAGGAATATCAATATTAGAGTTGCAAATAAGGCAAGTATCATTAACAAAGCAAGATAGGAGGTTAACTCCCCTATCTTCTTTGTAAAAATGAGTTTATTATATGCAAAAACTTGATCAAGGTAACTCTTTATCTCTTCTAAAGTTTCCCTCATGGGAGCACCAAGATCAATTTTTTCAAAATGTTTATTAAACATTACGCTTTTTTAGTGTCTTTACTTTTCACCTCTTCTACTTTCGACTTAACACTTTCAAGAGCTTCGGTAACAGTATCTTTAAATTCATCGAACTTATCGTGCAAGTCTTCTGTTAAATCTTTCGACTTATCCTGAAGTTTTTTACGTGTATCTTCTCCTGATTCGGGTGCGAAAAGCAATCCTGCAATAGCACCAACTGCTGCTCCTACTGTAATTCCAGCAAGGAAAGCAAATCCTGATCCTGAACAATTGTTACTCATAATAATATTTTTTTAGTTATTAAATTAATTAATTTCCTTTACATTTTACTTGTCAAATACTTGATCAACTTCATGCGTTGCATAAATTGTCGAGCAATGACTTTTATAACTGTGTAGGTAGGTACTGCAAGAATCATTCCAGCAATTCCTGAAATTTTTCCACCAATTATAATTGCCAAAAATATTTCCACAGGATGTGCTTTTACACTTCTGGAATAAATTTGTGGTTGTAATACGAAATTATCAACCATATTTGAAGCGGCAAAAACACCTATAACAGTTATAATTGTATATAGTATGCTGTCGTAATCACCAACTCCAATAACTGACAAACTTGCGAGAACCACTCCAATTATCCCTCCTATCAGAGGTCCTAAATAAGGTATAACATTCATCAGGCCTCCAATAAATCCAATTAATATTGCATTTGGAATACCAAAAATTAACAAGCCTGTGGCCTCCAGGGTCATCATTATGCCAACCTCTATTAAAATCCCATGAAAATATCTTACCAATAGAAACTTGGAGTCGTGTAATACTTTTTCAACATTTTCAACATGCTTTTCAGGGGTAATAATTAATATTGATCTTTTCGCTAAATCGTTATCTAACAAGAAATAAAAGGTGAGAAAAAGGACAATAAATAAGCCCATTAATACGGAGCCTGTGCCACTAACCAAACTAGAAAAGAAGTTGGTAAACTGAGCCAGATCCACAACACCTGACAACTGACTTTTTAAGTATTCGCTAAAACTAGCCTGCGGGTCAACAACATTATATTGAACTAAAAATTTATAAAATCCTGCCATCGACTCCTGAAAATATTTATTCATCCCGTCAATATCGATGGATGCAATAACATTGGCTTGCGATACAATTAATGGAACTATTAAAACAAGAAATAATCCTACTCCTGTTACCATAGTAAGCAAAGTAATCCCGGCACTAAGCGAGTGGGGCATTTGTACTCTGCCAAACCTTATTTTATCGAGTTGTTTAACCAAAGGTGACCCAATCAAAGAAAAGAAAATAGCAGCTAAAATATATGCAACAATATCTAAAAAGTACCATCCCATAAAGATGATGATTGCTACTGCTGCCAAAGGCTTCAAATATTGAAGGTATTTGTCATCCATTATTCTTCTGTTTTATACAATGTAAATTTACAAAAAAATACTTCCCCATTAGTGGTAAATCTAAAATCAATAACGATAAGTGAGAAATTATAGTTTATAAGAGAGGAAAAACCTTATTTGCAATTCAATATTTCATGCAAGTATATGCTTTATAATCATTATTCCAATAAAACAGAAATTAGGCAATTGCTAAAAACCATAAAACAAACTTATCTTATATGCAAAGTTCTTATAATTATCGTCGAAGGAATACGGGCCATAACGATACATAATACCAAGACCTAAATCGTAAACCTGTAAATTTAAGAGTTTCCTTACCAAAAAACCGGATTCGTAATATCCCTTTTCCAGTGTTTTAAAATCATAGTTTTTGTGGTTGGCTTTATTATCAAGTGAGCCAAAAGCAATATTTGTAATTAGCATTAGTTGGGGCTTGAAACTTCCAAATTTGAATAACAATTCTCCAAAATCGTGAGTTAAAAATATATTTACATATCTATCGGATAAAAACTCATTTACCCTCATAGTTGAAAAACTAAAGGGAGCGTAAATTGTTAGTGGGTGAAATGTCCCTCTTGAGTTATATAAATTAGAAGCAGGTATTTCTCCGGAAATAAATCCCGTAGCCAACCTCCAGGTAAATTCACCCAAATAGTTAATTTTATGAGTTTTCTGAACTTTAAAATCTAATCTGTTATAACTAAAATCACCACCTAAACCTAACAGTCCTGCAGAATAGTTAAACCATATTACGGGATACTTAGAGCCAAAAGAAATTTGTCCTTTAGTAGTTTCTATTACTTTTTCTCTAAAAGAAAAACGAAAACCAATGTTTACTTCAGAGAAATTAAATTCTGTAATTGGCGTTTGAGATTTAGAACTCGTAAAACTATAATCTTCAAAGGCTAACTTATTATTATATGTATAACCAACATTCCATTTGAAATCTCGCAGAGGTCGCAGTCTAAAGGAGTAGTTAATATTTCCGCCCCTGGTTTTATTCATCCTACTAATAAAAAATTTATAAAAGTAATCGGTATTCCACGATTGGAATTTATCATCGAAAAACTCAACTTCACCACTTGCCTTAACAGTATTGTAAATATCTATATTTAATTCTGACTCAGAGCGTTTGTGTAATTTCAGTTTCAAATCCAAACCATATTTTGCACTCTTATCTTTAAACCCATATCCCCAAAAGCCACCAAGTATTAGTTTTTTCGAAACCCTTTCATTAGTATGCAACCCCATGCCTAAATAAAGCCCTTCAAAGTCGTTATAATGAATAATCTTATCCAGGTCAAAGTCAAAAACCCATAGTGGTATCTTGCCAATTAATAATGTTTGAACTGTTGTTGCCAATTTGTCAAAATTTGCCTCTTTTCCTATGGAATCAATAACTCTATAGGTTTCCTTTTCACGTGCAGTTAAACTATCCACTCTGTATTCCCTCCAGAATTCTCCTTTTTTATTGGTTGCACCTTCTTCAATTTCAACCTCATGATATCCAAACTGAGATCGCTTAATTTTTGGATTTAAATCAACATCACGTATATAACTCCTTCCTTTTCCTATTAAAGGATAGGATGAATCGCCATTTGCAATAAGCATATTATTAAAAGTAATATCAGTATTCAACTGAAATGGAAACCACTGATTATCTATGAGTTTATAAGCCTGTTGAATTTTAACAACTATTCCTGAACTATCATCTGGCGGTTGTGCTTTTACATTCTGTATTGCCCACTTATTTTGGTTGATATATAAAAATCCTTTCATTCCATCGAAAAGAGAATTTATTTTGGGCCTGAAAGAAATCATAAATACTGTATCTCCCTGCTTGCTGTAGGTTGTGTCTTCTATAAGGAAAAAATATTTATTCTTGCTACCTCTGCTAACCGGATTAACATAACTTTTATTTAAAATGTTTATCTGTGGTTCATAGAATGATGTTGACTGGAGTTGTGAAATCATGAATGCAACTACAGGATCCTTAAAACCTGATACTCTGGTGGCTAATACGGTTTCCTGGTTTAAGTCGGGAGCCATATATTTTCTTTCAGTTACAGTTTCCAAAAGAAAAATATCTTGCTTTTTTAAAAGACTTTGCAATTTTCTTTCACTTGTATCAAGCAATGAAGAATCTTTCGCCATTAATGAATCAGCAGCAATTGTAATGTTCATTTTGTCATATGAAACATAACTGAATTTCTTAATTTTTTTAGGATCATTTTTATCCCTATTTGCTAAAACGCTATCAATAATTCTATGTGCCGGGTTTATGCCCGGAAAAACTTCAACCTCTTCCAGATTAAATGTTTTTGGCTGCATGAAAATATAGTGTACTACATCGCTTTTACTAACTTCAATTGTTAGAGGCTCGTAACCAATGTATGATAAATGCAGATATTTTGTTTTCTCGTTTAGTGTAATTTCAAACTTACCATCAATATTTGTGGTAGCACCTCTCCCATTATCACTAACAATATTTACAAATGCCAATAACTGCTTTTTGTTTTTATCCTTTACAACTCCCTTATAAACAAATGCTTGAGAATAAACTGTAAACGATAAGCAAATAAAGATAAAAAACAAAAGATTACGCATATTGATCACCAGAAGATAATTTTGTCAAATATAAAAGGATTAAGGAAGTGTTAGGTTTAAAAGTTCTAAAATTATGGACATAATATAAGTATATTAATTATCCATGAAAAATCTGATTAACCTTCTTCTCTCAAAGAATCATTCATAAAATCATATAGTATTCTCAACTGTCTGTTCCCTTTTTTCTGACCATATTTTGCAGCAGCCAGAATAATTAACCAGGCTAATGCCGATGCAGGCATACTCCAAAGCCACGGAGCTTTCATGCCTAATGACCATTGTGAAACCCCTAATGCGCATCCAAACAGAAACAAAACTATTACAACCGAATACATGAACATAAACATTGTCCATATTTTTGGCTTAGGTCCGGCAACTGCTCTAATTAGAGAACCTGTTTCAGTTTCTTCCACAGTAATATGCAATTCGGGCGACCAATAGTGTTGAAACTCAGGTTTAATTTTTAAGTATGCATGATTCATTAATGTGCTCCCCTCCACAAATTCAGAAGTCTTCCGTAAATTTACCAGAAAGCCATCCATTATTTGAGCAACACTTTTTGAGGATTCTAATTTATACCTTGGTCTTAACTTGAGAGAATCCATAATTTACTATTTAGAATGAATCTTTATAGCAAAAATAACAAAAATGATTACCAGAGGGTTAAAACTGATTTATGTCATTTATTTCAATTATGCTTGCTATTTGCAAAAGGTAAAAGAATAAATTTCATTCCTAAAGTTAATGGGATTAATTAGTAATTTTGCAAAAAAGTATAATTAGATGGACAATCCTATATTAAATAATATTTCTCCTATTGATGGAAGATATCACAATAAAACCAAGGAACTTGCAAATTACTATTCTGAATTTGCTCTTTTCAAATATAGAGTTAAGGTGGAGATTGAATACTTTATAGCCTTATGTGAATTGCCATTACCGGGAACAGAAAAATTCAACCATGATAAATTTGATAGTTTAAGAAATATTTATCGGGAATTTAGGTTTGAAGATGCTGAATTAATAAAGCATAAGGAAAGTATTACTAATCACGACGTAAAGGCTGTTGAATACTTTATAAAAGATAAGTTTGAAGAATTAGAAATTCCTGAATTTAAAGAGTTTATACATTTCGGATTAACATCGCAAGACATAAATAATACAGCGGTACCTCTTTCCATAAAAGAATCTCATTACGAAGTTGTTATACCACTAATCGACGAATTGTTTAACAAGTTGAACGGATTGGCCTATCAGTGGAAAGATGTTCCAATGCTGGCCAAAACACACGGTCAGCCAGCTTCTCCTACTAAATTAGGAAAAGAATTTTATGTTTTTTGTGAGCGATTAGACAACCAACTCGACTTGCTGAAAACCATCCCGTTTTCAGGGAAATTTGGGGGTGCCACAGGTAATTTGAATGCACACCATATTGCTTATCCTTCTATAAGTTGGGAAGAATTTGCATGCGATTTTATGAATAATTCTTTGGGTATAAAGCGACAAAAAACAACAACTCAAATTGAACATTATGATTATATGGCTGCTTATTTTGATAATTTGGCCAGAATAAATACTATTCTAATCGACTTATGTCGTGATATATGGACCTATGTTTCGATGGACTATTTCAAGCAAAAAATTAAGGAAGGCGAGGTTGGTTCTTCTGCCATGCCGCATAAGGTAAACCCAATAGATTTTGAAAATGCTGAAGGAAATTTGGGAATTGCCAATGCAATTTTAAATCACTTATCGGCAAAACTTCCAATTTCCAGATTACAAAGAGACCTAACCGACTCCACTGTTAGCAGAAATATAGGAGTTCCAATAGCTCATATGTTAATCTCCTTTAAATCAATAATTAAAGGGCTCGAAAAATTGGTTTTAAATGAAGTAAAAATTAATGAGGATTTGGAAAATAACTGGGCAGTTGTGGCCGAAGCCATCCAAACTATTTTAAGAAGGGAAAACTATCCGAATCCGTATGAAGCGTTGAAAGCATTAACCCGAACAAATCAGAAAATAAGTTCCGAAACTATACGTTCTTTTGTTGCCGAATTGGATGTTGATGATAATGTAAAAGAGGAATTGCTTGCAATAAGCCCTCAAACTTATACAGGAATTGATCTAATTTGATACAACTGATTTTATGAAAAAGTTTTACAGGGTACTTTCTTATATAAAACCATATTATGGTTATGCAGGATTAAATATATTTTTTAATGTATTAACTGTGGTTTTCTCTTTGTTTTCATTTACCCTCCTTGTTCCATTTTTAAATTTGTTATTCGGACAGGAAGAACTTGTAAGTGTAAAACCAGTTTTGGAATTCAATACCCGATCCTTCCTCAAATATTTAAATTATGAAATAAGTCAAATAATAATATCTGAAGGCAAAGTTCAAGCTCTAATATATATTTGCGGTGTTATTTTAGTTGCCTTTTTTCTTAGAAATTTTGCACGTTTTATGGCCATGTATTTTATGGCAAACGTTAGAATAGGAGCCATAAAAGGACTCAGAAATGCTATTTACTCCAAAATACTTATTCTTCCTTTGGCATTTTTCAGTCAGCATAAAAAAGGAGATATTATTGCAAGAGTAACTACCGACATTCAGGAAGTTGAATTTTCAATAATGAACTACCTTGAAATGATTGTTCGCGATCCGGTTACTATAATTGCATTCCTGATTTTCATGATAAGCATTAGCCCTCAACTAACATTATTTGTGCTTATCATACTACCCATTACAGGTTTCATTATTGGCAGAATAGGTAAAAGTTTAAGAAAGCAATCGAAAATAGGACAAAATTTATTTGCAGGTTTGCTATCTACTATCGAAGAAACCATTGGGGGATTAAGAATCATAAAGGCTTTTAATGCAATTGATTATACTGAAAGCCGTTTCATGAAATTCAATGAAGCATACTCAAAACTCTTAATATGGATATACAGAAGGAGAGATATTTCTTCTCCACTAAGTGAGTTCTTATCTTCTGCAGTAATAATAGTTGTTTTATGGTTTGGAGGAAGAATGGTACTCGACGAAAATCCAACTATTGCAGCAGCCGACTTTATTACTTATATAGTTGTTTTTTCGCAAATAATACCTCCAGCTAAAACTTTTGCCCAGGGATTTTTCAGTATACAAAAAGGTATTGCCTCTGCGGAGAGAATATTTGAAATACTGGACGCTGACGAAGTTATAGAAGAAATTCCTAATGCAAAAGCAGTAGATGGTTTCAGAAAAGAAATTGAATTCAGAAATGTGGTTTTCAGATATGAAAAGGAAGATGTTCTTAAAGATATTAATATAAAAATTCAAAAAGGAAAACTCACAGCCTTAGTTGGTGAATCGGGTGGAGGAAAATCGACAATGGCAGATTTGATACCGCGCTTTTATGATGTTACAGCAGGTGAAATTTACCTTGATGGGGAGAATATTAAAAACCTTAAAATAGAAGGCCTCAGGAAATTAATGGGAATAGTTTCTCAGGAGAGTATCTTATTCAATGATACCATTTTAAATAATATTGCTTTCGGTTTGGATAGTGTTTCCAAAGAAGAAGTGATTGCAGCTGCAAAAGTTGCCAATGCACATGAATTTATTCTCAATACCGATGACGGTTACGAAACCAATATTGGCGACAGAGGGGTGAAATTATCAGGCGGACAGCGTCAAAGGATTAGCATTGCCAGAGCAGTTCTTGCTAACCCTCCTATACTAATCCTCGATGAAGCAACATCTTCTTTAGATACGGAATCGGAGAAACTCGTGCAAGAAGCCCTTTTTAATATAATGAAGGATAGAACATCAATTGTTATTGCTCATCGCTTATCAACTATACAACATGCCGATGAGATAATAGTTCTCAAGAAAGGAGAAATAGTTGAAAGGGGAACACATAAGGAGTTAATTGCTTTGGATGGAGTTTATAAAAGGCTACAGAACTTACAGTCTTTCAGTTAGTTATTTCATTTGACGAAACCATTCAAACAAGGCAATACTTAGTGCATGTGTTACATTTAATGATGAAATTATACCGGGAATGGGAATATGAAGTACTTCATAAGAATGGTTGATAATTTCTGTTCTGATACCTTTAACTTCATTTCCAATTACAAAACATACTTTTTCAGGCATTTTAGTTCCA
Source organism: Marinilabiliales bacterium (assembly GCA_002869365.1). Lineage (GTDB taxonomy): Bacteria > Bacteroidota > Bacteroidia > Bacteroidales > F082 > BM524. Next base: position 24,549 of record PKTA01000089.1, read on the forward strand.
AAGATATTTTTAGATTTAGAAGAAGTTTCAATGGAAACTAACTGATAATCCGGTGGAATAATTTTACGGGCAGAAATAAAGTCGTCAACAAACAACCATGGTATCTTTTTATCAGCACCACTTGCTGTTTTAGCAATTTTAAAAGTTTTAAAATCCTTTCCCCTTTCTGATATAAAGATAACTTTAAGAGCCCCTATATTTGCTCCCAGTCGTATAATAGATCCCAAATTTTCGGGGGTCCGGATATCATCTGCTATAATAATAGGTCTGGAAAGAGACCTATATATATCTGAAGTTTTTAGGTCTTTAAAAAGTTCATATGAATTTGTTGATTCAACCATAGAGTAAAAATAAAAAAAGCTTCCATATAGTAAAATATGGAAGCTTTTATTTAGAGTTAAATATCTAATTATTCAATTATAACCTTCTGAGTAGTAATACCATTAGTTGTTTCAATATTTACGAAATAAACTCCGTTTGGAAGCATATCTGTTGAAACTCTAACTTTATTTAAACCAACATTTTGGTTATAAACTACTTGTCCGATTGTATTTATAATACGAACATTAGTTATCTCACCAGTAGATCCAATTTGCAAATAATCGCTTGCAGGATTAGGATATACAGAAATAACTTCTTTTTGTCCATTCTCGTCAACACCAACAACAACATTCATAAGAACTGTCTTAGTTGCATGATCGTCAACTGGATCGTTAGAACGAATATGGATTGTTCCATTATAAACATCACTTTCAAGATCTGAAGCATCAAGAGTCATAGTAACATCAATTGCCTCATCTTCTGTTAGTACACCTTCTGAATAGTCAGTTGATAACCAAGGAAGGATAGCAGTACCAGTAAGATTAGCACGGATATTCCAGTTATACTGAAGATCTGGATTATCGGATAAGTGACCCCAACCTGGACCAGCAGCCATCCAGTCACCATCAGGATGAACAGGACCTTCGTCACAACCAGGAGTAAATAAACCGCCTATTGATGATACCCAGTAACCAACCCAAATGTCGCCACCTTCAATATAAACAGGGCTATCAAGAGTAACTGTTACCCAAGCACCTGCTCCATTATCAACAAATGTTTGTTCCAACAACATTTCACCAGGACCCGGGGTATGAATTTCACCCATATCATAAATCTGAAGTTTATAGTCGATACCTGGGTCATTGATAAATACATCAACGGAAGATATTTCCATTCCTACATAAGGAGCAACTAAATCAGATGGGAAACGAGCAGCAACTCTCCACTGATAATCACTTGAACCACCAATGGCACTAAATGGATCTCCGTCATAGTTTAATGTAACATCACGACCAGAAAGATCAGTATTGGCAACAACAGGAGTAGGATCAACAGAAAGAACTGTATTTAAATCTTTTGCGGCATGAACACCGGTAGGTTCTTTATCCATTGCTTTATTACCCATTGGATAAGTAACTGTAATATCATAATTCAAATCATCAACACCAATATTGGCAAGACCAAATGTATCCTCGTAAGTGTCGCCAGTTTCAACAACTGCTGAAACAGGAGAGTCGTCAACATCCATAATTGGAGGAGTAGTTCCTTCAACAAGAACAATATACTCAAGATCATCAAAATAGAAATGTGGAGTATCTCCTTCAGGAGCACCTGAATAAATATTTGACCCACCAAGTTGCTTGGTTCCATCTTCTCCTTGTGCTTGCAATGAGAATTGCCATTCAGCTAACATTACATCATCAATATAAAATTCAGCCCAGTCATTGTCAAGGTCAATCATAAATTCCAATTGCATCCATGTACCATGAGTAAATGTGAAAGGAATCTGATCAGGACTACCAGCAAACATATATCCGTTATCCGCACCAGTTGCTGCTCCAAAATATACCTCTACAGCCCACTCGATACCAGGAGATTCAAAGTGCTGTAAGTTGATATAACCACCATTGCCCGGCTCAATATAATACATAACATTAAATTGATAAGCTCCAGAGGTTTTGTCACCCATTTTAAATACAAGGTCGCTTGTACCTTCCATTTCAACAGAGTTTGATGGGCTATGTGATAACTCATCAACCACAAATGCATCTTCTGCAGTACCAGGTGCATCTGACCAAGTAGTCCAGTAACCGCTCTCATCTGTATCAACAAGGTATGTGCCTGCAGTCCACTCTTCGAAGTCAGTTTCGTAAATATAGTCATTTCCTGATTTAACAACAACTCCGTCAACACCTGCAAGGTCACCGTCGTTACCTACATATTGCCAACCTAATTGGAAAGGAGCACCTGCATAATCATCAAGGTTTATGGAAACAAAGTTCCATGCCCAAGGAGCATCAGGCTCTAGTACATCTGCAGCATCCCATAATTCAGTCCAGCTTGTTCCACCATCAGTTGAAATATGTAATTTTAATGTTGCAAATTGTATCCATGAACCACTAACACCTGCATACCACTCAACTTTTAAAGGAGTTTCGCCTGCAGCATCGATAGAAGGAGTGATTAACCACTCGTCCTGATCTTCAGCTACCCATGGTACCATGGCTGAGAATAAACTAGCAGGATCGATGTCACTAAATGGATTATTTTCCGGATTTGTTTGAATCCAGTTATTACCATTAGTATTGAAGTCGATTACTGTCCAGTCTGCTGGAGGAAAATCAACATCAAATCCTTCAGTTAACAACATTGTTCTTGTTGACATTACATCAGCAGGAGTAATGGTGCTAACAGTACCGGAAGTTTTTAAGCCCAACGTTTGAGCTTTTGTCATAAGATTCTGTGCATTAGCAAGACCAAAAGTCAAGGTTAATGCAAGAGTCAATGAAATAATTCGCGTAAATTGTCTCATAATGAAATTTTATTAATTAGTAATTTTTGTTGTTAGCTAATTTATAAAAAAGATTAATATATAAGGTGTAAAGCTGAAAATATATTAATCCTGTGTTTTTATTTATTTCCTTTTATCAAAAATAAATAGATATATTTCTTAATGAACTATATAGCAAATATGTGCTTAAAAAATAGTTCTTCTTTAGATTTAATATTTCAAAATTTTATTTTCGATTACCTGGTATAGAACATAAAAAATTACCTTTGCCAAACATAAATTAATAGTCTCAATGTCGAAGATAAGAGTTGCAATTAATGGTTTCGGAAGAATAGGCAGGGTAACATTTCGCTGTATTGAACTTAATAAAAATATAGAAGTTGTTGCCATAAACGATATTACTGATTCTGCCAACCTTGCTCATCTATTAAAATACGATACCGTTCAGCGTCAATTTAATGGAACAATTACTCACAATGGAGATCATCTTATTGTAAATGGCAAAAAAGTATTAGTTTTTAACCAATCGGATCCATCAAAATTACCCTGGAAAGAATTAAATATTGATATTGTTATAGAATCTACGGGACAATTTGTTGAGAGAAAACAAGCCATAAAACATATTAATGATTCGGGTGCACGTAAAGTTATCATTTCGGCTCCTGCCAAAGGAGAATTCGACGATGTGCAATATATAGTTTTAGGTGTTAACGACCATTTAATCGACAGGAATGAAGTAATTATTTCAAATGCATCGTGTACAACCAACAATGTAGCACCTTTAATTAAGGTTTTGGATGAAAACTGGGGCGTTGAAAAAGGATTTATGACCACTGTTCATTCATATACCAAGGATCAGAATCTCGTTGATGGTGCTCATAAAGATTGGCGCAGGGGTCGTGCAGCAGCATATTCCATTGTTCCTACAACAACCGGAGCAGCCAAAGCATCATCAAAAATATTTCCTCATCTTGCAAATAACCTGGGAGGTGCCGGAATAAGGGTTCCCGTTCCTGATGGTAGTTTAACAGACCTTACATGTACTTTGAAAAAATCGACAAGTAAAGAGGAAATAAATTCCGCTTTTAAACTGGCTTCTGAGACTTACTTAAAGGGAATACTTGAATATACCAGCGATCCAATAGTTTCATCAGATGTAATTGGTAATACTCACTCTGCTGTATTCGACTCACATTTAACTGCAGTTTTGGGTGATAAACAAAAACTTGTGAAAGTTGTAGCGTGGTACGATAATGAGATGGGGTATTCTACTCGATTGGTAGAACTGATTGAAAAGTTTGCTTAAAATTATTTTTTCCAGTACTCCAAACGCATATTTCCATTTTCGAAAACACCATAGGAGAAATGACTCAGCCAATCACCAAGAATTATCATTTCACTTTTCTCGTTAAGTTTTATTTGTACAGGTATATGTCGGTGACCGAAAATAAAGTAGTCTAAATCAGGATTCTGATCACTCTTTCTTTTTGCATAATGATAAAGCATCTCATCAGAGATATTAAACTTAAAATCATTTTTACCCTCTCTTGCAATATTTGCGAGCCGGCTTTTTTTAGAAAAATACAAGCCCAAACTGGACCCAATATCCGGATGCAACCATCTGAATAAAAACTGATTAGGTTTAAATTCAAATACCCTCTTCAGAAACTTATAGCCTTTATCTCCGGGGCCAAGCCCATCGCCATGGGCTAAAAAGAATTTTTTACCAGAGAATTCTCGTACTATGGGTTTTCTATAAATATTAATATTTAATTCTTCATTCAAATAATCAAAAGCCCAAATATCGTGATTACCTCTAAATAGATGTACGGGAATTCCACTATCAGTAATTTCTGCCAATTTACCAAGTAATCGGGTATAGCCTTTTGGAACAACATATTTATATTCAAACCAGAAATCAAAAACATCACCCATAAGGAAAATTTCACTTGCATCCTGCCTAACTTTTTCAAGCCAGTTTACAAGCATCTTTTCCCTTTCAAGACTTCGTTTTTTATCGGGAATCCCCAAATGAAAATCTGAGGCAAAATATATTTTTGAATTGTTCAAATTTAATTGTTTTGGACAAAAATAAAGAATTTACAACTCAAGTAGCAGATCTTTAATTATTTGAGTCAATTTTGGTGCAACAGCACCAGCAGCATCAATAACCTCATCATGAGAAATCTCAACCATTTTACCTTCTACTCCGAGGTCGGATATAACGGAAACGGCGAAAACTTGTAATCCCATATGCCTCGCAACAATTACTTCAGGAGTAGTTGACATTCCAACGGCATCAGCACCAATAGCTTTAATATATTTATATTCCGCAAGTGTTTCATAGGTTGGACCACTAATTCCGGCATATATTCCTGTTTGAAATTTTATTCCACGTAGTTTGGCAACTTTTTCTGCCTTACCTAATAAACTCTTATTGTACGACTCGCTCATATCAACAAAACGAGGACCAAATTCCTCAATGTTTGCTCCAATTAATGGGTTAGGCATTAAGTTTATATGATCGGTAATAAACATTATATCTCCTATTTCAAAATCATTGTTTACACCACCACTTGCATTAGATACAAAAAGATATTCAATGCCCAGTTTTTTGAACACCCTTACCGGTAAAGTAACTTCATTCATGGAATAACCTTCATAAAAATGAAATCTCCCACTCATGGCTACAACATCAATACCATTTAATTCCCCAAAAATTAAACTCCCATTATGTCCTTTTACTGTTGATACAGGAAAGTTTGGAATTTGTTCATATGGTATATTAATTGGATTTTTTATTTCTGTAGATAAATTGCCAAGTCCTGAACCTAGAATTATTCCGACTTTGGGCTTTTTATCTACTCTGGTGAATATATAATCAACTGCTGAGTTTATTTTCTCTAACATATTTAACTATTTGATTATTAAATGATTGCCTATCTTCTTTGTGTATTGCTATTTCCATTGGCAAGAAAAAAACAGGCAGGTTATTAAGTTCGCTAATATATGGAGAATTGATTAACCTCATAGCATCTTTCTCAGTGGTTACAATTATTTTTTTTCTCGTAAAAAATGTATCGAATTTTTCTCTGACTTTTATTAAATCAGACTTACTATAATTATGATGATCAGGGAAGTCGATAGCAACTAATTCTGAACATCTAAACCTTAAATGTTCTTGCAAAGGATAAGGATTTGCAATACCTGTAAATAACAAGATTGTATTTATTTCTCTGGGAAAACTACCTTTATTTATCCCAGGCATAGGAATGAAATTTCCATATTTAATGTAAGAGAAATATAGTTTTTGATGTGGCTCGGGATTAATTTTCTCTTCTATATTTCTTCTGGTTATTGGCGATAATACTTTATTAGTTTTTGTAACAATAATAATATCAGCACGTTTTGCTGCCGAACCAACATCTCTCAATTTGCCCACGGGAAGCAGAAAATCACTTGTATATAAAGTATGAAAGTCTGTTAATAAAATTGATATTCCTGGCTTTACATATCTATGCTGAAAAGAGTCGTCCATAATAATTACATCATGACCAGCTTTATCTTCAATTAAATTTTTTATTCCTTTTCTTCTATTTGCATCTACAGCAATTGTTACATTTTTTTTAAACTTTCTGTAGTACTGCATTGGTTCATCACCAATATCTTCATATTTGGAGTACTGATCAGCCTTTACATAGCCCTTAGTCTTTCTTCCGTATCCTCTGCTCAAAACAGCTACTTTATTTTCTTCAAACAACATTCTTATCAATAATTCAACATGAGGTGTTTTGCCACTACCCCCCACAACCAAATTACCTACTCCGATAAGAGGAACTTTAAAAGTTTTCGACTTTAATATTCCCACATCAAATAGGAAATGACGTAATCGAACAATCATTTCATAAATTAATGCAAAAGGGAAAAAAAGAATACGGTAAGTATGCATAATTTACTACAATCTCGTTTTGTAATATTGCGATAATGTATGCATCAAATTTAAGAATTTCTTTATATTTTCAAAGGAAAATTTATTTGTGAATAAAATGTACTTTTACATTGAGAAAAAAATGATTAAATAGTGCTTTAAAAGCAAGATAGAAACTTCTACATATATGAATATCAAAGATTTGACAATAGTACTCGAAAATATTGCCCCCTTATCTTTGCAGGAAGATTATGATAATTCGGGCCTCCTGATTGGAAATAATAAAAATGAAATAAATCAGGTTTTAATATGTTTAGATGTAACTCCTGAAGTAATTGAAGAGGCAATCAATACAAAAAGCGACTTAATTATTGCACACCATCCTATCATATTTAAAGGATTAAAAAGGATAAATGGAGAAAGTTTAGTAGAGGAGGTTGTTTATAAAGCTATTAAAAATGATATTGCCATTTATGCTATTCATACAAATCTAGATAATGTTTCAGAAGGTGTAAATTCCATACTTGCATCAAAACTTGGTATTCAAAACGCTCAAATTCTTTCCCCTTTAGCAGGGAAATTGAATAAAATTGTTACTTTTTGCCCTATTGATTTTGCTGATAAAGTAAGAGAAGCGATGTTTAAAGCGGGAGCAGGACATATAGGAAACTATGATAGTTGCAGTTTTAACTCTCAGGGTGATGGTAGTTTTAAAGCTTTGGAAAATACAAATCCCTTTGTGGGAGAGAAAGATAAACTTCATTTTGAAAAAGAAATAAGAATTGAAACAATAGTCCCAGATTTCAAAGTATCATCAGTTATAAAATCACTTATTTCGGCTCATCCTTATGAAGAAGTTGCATATGATATTTACCCTTTAAATAATATTTCATCAAATACAGGTGCCGGAATGATAGGAACCTTAGAAAAACCTATGGATATAAGCGAATATTTAAAGCATGTAAAAAATGTATTGGGAATAAATTGTGTAAAGCACAACAAACTGATTAACAAAAAGGTTGAAAAAGTTGCCATTTGTGGAGGAAGCGGAAGTTTTTTAATAAATGCTGCGGCTAAACAAAAAGCCGATTTATTCATTACTGGCGATATAAAATACCATGATTTTTTTGAACACCAGGGTATTATGACAATTGCCGATGCCGGACACTACGAAACAGAACAATTTACAAAAGAATTAATTCATGCAATTTTAACCAAAAAATTTCCTAATTTTGCAATCCGAATTTCAGAAACGAATACAAATCCCGTTTCATTTCTTTAACATAGTGATAAAGAGAATAATATGACAAAAACTAAAAATGCTGGAATGGAAGAAAAAGAAGTAAATGTTGAGAAGAAATTATTTGCTCTTTACGAATTACAGCAAATTGACACTCAAGTTGATAAAATAAAAATTATTAGAGGTGAACTTCCATTGGAGGTAGAAGACCTTGAGGACGAAATTGCCGGACTTGAAACAAGAATGGAAAAATTTACCACTGAAATAGGTGAATTTGAAAAAATAATCAGCGACAAGCGTGGGGCAATAAAAGAGAGCGAATCATTGATAGGTAAATATAAGGAGCAACAAATGAACGTTAGAAATAACCGTGAATACGACTCCTTATCAAAAGAATTGGAATTTCAGGAATTAGAAATCCAACTCTCGGAGAAGAAAATCAAAGAAGCTGAAATTAGAATTGAAAAACTAAATGAAGAGATTGAAGCTTCACGTGAACATCTTCAAATGCGTCAGGAAGACCTGAAAGCAAAAAAAGATGAACTTACAGAAATTGTTACAGAAACTGAAAAAGAAGAAGATGAATTAAGAGAAGAATCAAAAAAACATGAAGCAACAATTGAAAAAAGACTTCTTACTGCATACAAACGTATTCGTGAAAATGCAAGAAATGGCCTTGCAGTTGTTCATATCGAAAGAGATGCTTGTGGAGGTTGCTTTAACAAAATACCACCTCAGCACCAACTTGATATACGTATGCATAAAAAAATAATTGTTTGTGAATATTGTGGTCGTATCTTAATTGACAAAAAAGATACTGAATAAAAGTTTCTTTTTACAAAAAATATTTAAGGGGGATGAATTATTTCATTCCCTTTTTTTATATTTACACATCTAATTTATTTATGAAACGACTAATATTATTTCTTTTCCTGTTAATACTATTTAAAACTTCCTCAGCACAGTTATACCTAAATGAAAACTGCAAACAAGCCTACGAATACACCATGGCTCTAAGGTTTGAAAAAGCCAAGACTTATATAAATAAGGAAAAACAAATACATCCTGATAATGTTTATTTGCCTTATCTGGAGAGTTATATCGGTTTTTTAAAGTCGTTCATTTCAGAAGATGACAGAGTGTTTGAGGAGAATAAAGAAAAAATGGACCTCGCTCTGGAAGCTCTGGATAAATTAAATGATGATTCACCTTATAAAAATTACCTAAAAGCAAATGTTAACCTCCAATGGGCTTTTGCCAGAATAAAATTTGGAGAATATTTTACTTCAGCGATAGAAATAAATCGTGCTTATCGACTAATTGATAAAAACAGTAAAAGTTTTCCCGAATTCTATCCAAATAAAATAACTCACGCCGTACTAACTATAATTATTGGCATTGTTCCTGAAAAATATGATTGGATATTAGACTTAGTTTCTTTGGAAGGCAGTGTTCAGCAAGGAACTGCGGAATTATATAAATTTTTGGATTTAGCAAAAACAGATTCGGAATATGCATATTTGAAAAACGAATGTTTATTCTACCTTGGGTTTATAGAGATTAATGTCAATCCCGACAAAACGAAATCTCAAGATATTTTACAGCAAATTATTCCTCTAAGCGATAGCAATATGCTTTTTAACCTGTTGTCAATTAATATTTTAACAAAATCAGGAAGGTATGTCGAAACAGAGATACAATTTAAAAAATTAGCAAATAAATTTGATTATTATCCAATATATTTTCTGGATTATTTACATGCCGACTATTACTTAAAAGAAATGGAAACCGACAGTGCAAAAAAATATTATGCACAATTTCTAAAAAACTTCAAGGGTAAAAATTATATAAAAGATGCATGGAGAAAAACTGCATGGACATTCTTAATTGAGGGCAATGAGCAAAAATACAAACAACTGATGTCGGCAGTAGGAAATTCAGGGAATGCAGATATTGGAATAGATAAAGATGCCAATATAGAGTATGAAAAAGGAGAAATCCCAAATGTAGCACTTATAAAATCAAGACTTCTTTTCGATGGGTTTAAGTATAATATGGCACTTTCTGAACTTGAGAATATTGACAATAGCAAACTAAATTTCGACCAATTGTTGGAAAAGGACTATCGATATGCAAGGATTATGCATAAAACAAATAATATTGAAGGTGCAAAAAAACATTATAAAAAGGTAGTATTAAGTTCCGATCTAACAAGTGAGTATTACCCTGCTAACTCCGCGCTAAATCTGGGAGAGATATATGAGTTACAGGATAGTTTATCAATGGCATTATTATATTATAACAAATGCACAAAAATGGATTTCGATCAGTTTGAAAACGGAATAAAAACGATGGCGAAAGAAGGCATTAGAAGAGTAAACAAAGCAAGAAAGGATTAAGAATCTTAATGTTCCTTAATTCAAAATTGATTTTAATTTTACTATTAAAATTTTGTCCGAAGTGTTAATGCAAACTGCTGCCCCCTATAAGAATTTACAACTGCATTGGGCTGAATAGTTTCACTTGAATACATATAATAGTCTTCATCACTCAGCCATCTCAGATAGGCAAAATCAATACTTGCATTTCCAAAATTATAACCTATACCGGCAGAAATAGTCTGACGCTCACCATCATTCAAATTATCGGCATATGGACTTGAATAGTAGTTATATCCTGCTCTAAGGGTTGTTTGTCCCAACCTCCATTCGGTTCCAACTCTGATATTATGAGTTGACTGATAAGAACTTCTAATTGATGCATTAACATCATTAAAACCATAATCACGTGCTTTAAACCTTGAGGTTGAATAATCAACATATTCATATTCAAAACTAACAAGACCCATTTTATTGATTATGAATGCAGCATCCCCAATTAATCGCATTGGTGTAGTAAGTCGATATTCATAATTTCCTGTTACCGATTCTACCTTCTCAGGACTAGTCCATTCCAGATCTGCTGTATGTGTTGTATACCAACTATCGCGCATACTCCAATAATATGATGGTGTATGAATAGCGCCACCTATTCGTATCCAATTGGTAGGCTGATAAATAATTCCAACCTTTAGGTTTATTCCCCATCCTGTAGTAACAAGATTTTCTCTTACACTCCAACTATTAAAATAAGGTATGGTATCTGCTGCATCCGACTCTCTATAAAATGTCTCTCTTTTGAATCTTATGTAAGGCAAACCAACTGTTGCTCCAATAAATAACTTATCAGAATAGTTTGCCGATAACGACATCAACCATTCGTTAGTAGAACCTGAAGATTGTATTGTTTGTTCCTGCAAAGTTCCGGCAAATGGCACAGGAGTATAATAATAATCATTATAACCGGGAATAGTGTCTAAAAGGTAAATACTCCATGCTGGAGACAAGTCGTAGGGATAATCATTTTCAATATATGAGTAATCAATACCGTCAGCTTGTTCTTTATATATATCTAATCTCGAATTATTTAGGTTGTTACCTTGCATATATTGATTAGTATTATAAGTATTCAATCGGTTCATCCCTACTCCAAACTGGAAAAATTTCCAACCATTATTTGACATTTTTGTTGTTTGAACATATCCCAGGTTTCCAAGATTAAAAATTGATTTTGAATCTTCGGCATACATATTATTATAGGTAGACGAATTAAACAGAGAGGTAACCTCCGGAGTTATTGACAATTCAGATGACCTGTAAAGTCCCATTCCTGCAGGGTTTGTGCTTGCCACTGAAAAATCGGCACCCAGGCCTCCAAAGGCGCTGCCCATGGCCATATTGCGGGCTGAACCCTCATAAAATTGTTGTGAATATCTCAAGGCATCGTCAACGGTTTGTGAAAAACCAGAAAAAACGAATGCTATTAAACTCAATATTATTATTGACCTTTTCATTTTTTTAAATATTAATTTTTACTGTTAATATGGGAGTATAACTCCCGAGTTTAATACTAGTAACCAAAATAACAGTCAAATAAACTTATTCTGATTAATTATCTTCTTCCACCACCTGAAGATGACCTGGATGAAGAGGAACTACTGCTCGATGATCTTGAAGGAGAACTTGAACTTCTTGAAGGAGAACTATAACTTCTTGAAGGAGAACTCGAACTTCTTGAAGGACTGCTATAAGATCTTGACGGACTGCTATATGACTTCGAAGGAGAAGAACTTCTGGTGCTCCGTTTTGGTGAAGCAGTTCTGGTTCTTGTTGGCGTATTAACAGATTTTGATCCGCTACTTCTGGTTTTAGTAGATCTATTGTAATTCCTTGTCGGTTGATTAACCGGTTTACGAGTATTAGTCCTTACATTCGACTTTGAAGAAGTACTAGTCTGACTGTTTCTCTTAGGTGCAACATATTTATTTTCAGACCTTGGCTTTTGCGATGGTAAAGTTCTATATGATTGTGGTTTCTCATATTTTGGCTTTTGCCTGACTTCAGTTTTTGTCGATTCGGCAGGCTTCCTATATCTTTCAGTTTGTGATCTTCCAATTTCTTTTCCCTGAACAGTAGATTTATTTGTTTGGTTCGCCTGTTTAACTCTAACAGATTCAGCAGGTCTGCTCTTCTGTACCTGTGATCCATTACTTACTGAACCACCACCTGTTCTGCTACTTCCAATCGAGCCACCACCTGCTACGATAGTTTTTTCACGATAAGAAGGATTCTCGCTATCGGAACCACCTCTGCTACCAGTCCTGGGAACTGAGGTTCCGCCACTTCTGCTACCACGTGGACCATAACTACTTGAATATCCATAATTTCCATCATAGTATCCGCCACCATAGCCGCCGCCATAATAGCCATCCCAATAACCATTCCAGTAACCATTATTATATCCGTTCCAATAACTGCCACCCCAGCCGTAATAAGGATAACCATATCTGTAATATGGGTAACCCCATCCGTAGTAAGGATAACCGTAACCATAACTATAATAAGGATAACCATAACTATAATAAGGATAGCCCCATCCTCCACCATATCCAATACTAACTGTATAGTTGGAAGACCCACCACAATTACAACCGTAATCATCGGTATAATAATCATCATAATACCCTAAACTACTTCCTTCATTATTAAATCGCTTTATGCGCGACTCATAATCAGTATCATAATAAATATCTTCATTAGAGCCAGCATCATCCGAATAATATTCTTCATCACTAACATCTCCTACAGGAACTTGTTCCACTTCTGAAGTTTCACCTTTATAATATGATTGATAGTCACCTGTAGACGAAGAAGATGTATATACTTCCTCACTCAAAGTAGTAGTTGTTTGGTTATTGCTATTTTCCCCTGGTGTATAATAAACATCATCATAAGGCAGGGTTGATGTTGTTGAGCAAGAACTCAAAACAAATACCCAAATAAGGCTAATAACCGCTAAACTAAATTTTTTAATTGTTTTCATGACTATATGGTATTGCGAGTTTATAAACATTGTTTAATTTTGTGCTTTTATTTCAAATAATTGCAAAGACTATACCAAACTTAAAAAATGGCGAAAGTTTTAACATCAAGAGAAGAAAATTATTCACAATGGTACAACGACCTTGTGATAAAAGCAGATTTAGCTGAAAACTCGGCTGTAAGAGGCTCCATGGTAATTAAGCCTTACGGCTACGCCATTTGGGAAAAAATGCAAGCAGTGCTCGACAAAATGTTTAAGGATACCGGGCATCAAAATGCTTATTTCCCACTATTCATTCCAAAATCATTCTTTAGCAAGGAAGCAAGTCATGTTGAAGGGTTTGCAAAAGAGTGTGCCGTTGTTACTCATTACCGTTTAAAAAATGATGAGAACGGTAAAATTGTTGTCGATGAAGATGCAAAACTGGAAGAGGAGTTAATAGTAAGGCCTACCTCTGAAACCATAATATGGGATACTTACCGTAAATGGATACAGAGTTACAGAGACCTTCCTATATTAATAAACCAGTGGGCAAATGTTGTAAGGTGGGAAATGCGCACACGATTATTTTTGCGTACTGCAGAATTTCTATGGCAGGAAGGGCATACTGCTCATGCCACCAAAGATGAGGCTGTGGCAGAAGCAGAAACCATGCTGAAAGTTTACGCAAATTTTGCAGAAACTTATATGGGAGTTCCTGTTCTTCAGGGAATTAAATCTCCCAACGAACGATTTGCAGGTGCTGTGGAAACTTATTGTATAGAAGGTTTGATGCAGGATGGTAAAGCATTACAATGCGGAACATCACACTTCCTGGGGCAAAATTTTGCCAAAGCATTCGACGTTACCTTTGTTACCAAAGAAAATAAACAAGAGTTAGTTTGGGCAACTTCCTGGGGTGTTTCAACCAGGCTGATGGGGGCGTTAATAATGTCGCATTCCGACGACAATGGATTGGTTTTACCTCCGAAACTTGCTCCTATTCAGGTTGTAATAGTTCCTATTTTCCGCAAAGAAGAAGAGTTAAAAGCAATAACCGAAAAAGTTGATGGCTTAATAAACAAACTTAAAGAAAAAGGCATTTCTGTAAAATTCGACAATCGCGATACTCATAAACCAGGTTTTAAATTCGCCGAATGGGAATTAAAAGGGGTTCCAATCAGGCTTGCTGTCGGCCCAAGGGATTTAGCAAATGGTACTGTTGAAGTGGCCAGAAGAGATACTATGGAAAAAGAAATTCTCCATATGGAAGGTATTGAAGATAAAATAGAACATCTTCTGGAGCAAATTCAAATAAATATTTACCAAAAAGCTTATGATTTCCGCGATAATAATTCGTTCCGTGTTGATACCTGGGAAGAGTTTAAAGCACAGGTAGAAAAAGGCGGATTTATTTATGCCCATTGGGATGGAACATCTGAAACTGAACAGAAAATTAAAGACGAAACCAAAGCCACCATCAGAACAATACCTATTGATGGTAAGTTTGAAGAAGGAAAGTGTATTTATACAGGAAACCCTTCAAAACAAAGAGTAGTTTTTGCAAAGGCTTATTAAAATATTTGATAAACAAAAAAACCTGCGTTTATTAAAAGAGCAGGTTTTTTTTATGTCTATGATTAAGGATTAAGCAAACAAGGGGAAATCTTTCATCATCTTATTTACTCTTTCTTTAACAGAAGCAATTACTTTTTCATTATCTATATTACTAATCACCTCATCAATTAGTTCAACTATAGGCTCCATATGATTTTCTTTCAGGCCTCTTGTAGTTATTGCAGGAGTACCAACTCTTAAACCACTTGTTTGGAAAGGCGAACGGCTATCAAATGGCACCATATTTTTGTTGATAGTAATATCGGCTTTTACCAAAGTATTTTCTACTACTTTACCTGTTATTTCAGGAAATTTACCCCTTAAATCAATAAGCATTAAGTGATTATCAGTACCACCTGAAATTACTTTATAACCTCTGTCGATAAAGGCCTGCGACATTACATTTGCATTTTTCTTTACCTGTAAAATATATTCGAAATATTCGTCGGTTAATGCTTCGCCAAAGGCAACAGCTTTTGCAGCAATAATATGCTCCAGAGGACCACCCTGAATTCCAGGGAAAACAGCAGAATTTAATACAGCCGACATCATTTTCGTTGCCCCTTTAGGTGTTTTCAATCCCCATGGATTTTCAAAATCTTCACCCATTAATATTAATCCTCCACGAGGACCTCTTAATGTTTTGTGTGTTGTTGTGGTAACAATATGACAATATTCTATAGGATCATTTAAAATTCCCTTGGCAATCAATCCTGCAGGATGTGAAATATCAGCCATCAAAATAGCGCCTATTTCATCTGCAATATCTCGCATACGCTCATAATCCCAATCGCGTGAATATGCTGAAGCACCTGCAATTATCATTTTTGGCTTCTCCTTTAGGGCAAGAGCCTCCATTTCATCATAATCAACAGTCCCTGTTTCTTCTTTTACCTTATATGCAATAGGGTTATATAAAATTCCTGAAGAGTTTACAAACGAACCATGCGAAAGATGACCCCCATGGGAAAGATCCAAACCCATAAAAGTATCACCGGCTTTTAAACAAGCCAGAAAAACAGCCATATTAGCCTGCGCTCCTGAATGCGGCTGCACATTAGCATATTCTGCATCAAATAACTCGCAAGCTCTGTCGATGGCCAACTGTTCACTTTGGTCAACAATTTCACAGCCACCATAATATCTTTTTCCAGGATATCCTTCAGCATATTTATTTGTCATAACCGAACCCATGGCTTCTAGAACCTGCTGACTAACAAAATTTTCCGATGCTATCAACTCAATTCCACCCATCTGGCGTTCCTTCTCCTGATTTATCAGGTCAAATATTTTATTATCTCTTTCCATATTGTAAGAGTTATACTTATTAATTATTAAATCCATGCAAAGGTATTAAATTTATGTTCTATTAATAGGGGTAGAAACCAATAATTTATATCAATTTCTTGGTTATAATTTTTTATATTATTAACTTTTGTTTTCAGCATAATGCGAATAATATTGCCAGTTTTGCATTCATTATTTAAGTTTGCGCAATGATAAAATACGACTATACTACGCTCGACAATGGATTGAAAGTTATTGTCCATCAGGATAAAAGCACCCCACTTGTTGCAATGAATATTATATATAAGGTAGGTTCACGTGATGAAAACCCCGACAAAACAGGTTTCGCACACCTTTTTGAGCATCTCATGTTCGGAGGCTCTGTAAATATTCCAAAATACGATAACCCTTTACAAAATGCAGGAGGCGAAAATAATGCCTTTACAAATAACGATTTTACAAACTATTACCTTACTATTCCAAAAAGCAATATTGAAACGGCTTTCTGGCTGGAGTCCGACAGAATGTTATCATTAGCCTTTTCAGAAAAAAGCCTTGAAGTTCAACAACAGGTTGTTATTGAAGAGTTTAAGCAAAATTATTTGAATCAGCCTTATGGCGATATATACCTTCTGTTGAAACCACTTGCCTTTAAAGAACATCCCTATCAGTGGAATACAATTGGTAAAGACATTTCTCATATTGAAAATGCAAATATGGATGATGTTAAACTGTTCTATAATAAGTTTTATAATCCCAATAATGCTATTTTGAGTATTGCCGGAAATGTAAAACCGGATGAGATTTTTAAATTGACAGAAAAGTGGTTTGGAGGCATCGAAGCAGGAGATGAAATAATTAGAAATTACCCGCAAGAACCCCTACAATTAGTTAACAGAGAGTTGATAGTAGAAAGGAATGTGCCTCAAACAGCCGTCTATTTTGCATGGCATATGGACAAACGTAACTCAAAAGGTTTTTATGCCTGCGATTTAATTTCTGATATTTTATCCAATGGTAATTCTTCACGCCTTTTCAGCAGGCTGGTAAAAGACAGAAAGATGTTTTCAGAACTTAATGCCTTCGTAAGTGGTGACATGGATAAGGGATTGTTTATTGTAAGCGGGAAACTGATAAACGGATTTACACCAACAGATGCTGAGAATGCAATTGATGAGCAATTGAATGATCTAATTTCAAAACAAGTTAGTGATTTGGAACTTGAAAAAGTAAAAAATAAAATTGAGTCAAACCTAGTATTTTCACGACTGTCAGCACTCAATAAGGCCATGAATCTGGCATATTACGAGATGCTGGAAAGTGCTGCACTACTGGAAAGTGAAAAGGAAAAATATGCTGCAGTCACTAAAGAAGACATTCAGCAAAAAGCAAAGGAAATTTTTGCAAAAGGCAAAAAAAATAAATTGGTTTACCTCTCAAAAAACTAAAATATGAAAAACACTAATTATCCAAACAGAGCCATAAGTCCACCAAATAATAAATTTGAAGAGTTAAACCTTCAGAACCCTGAAAATATTAAACTCAAAAACGGGCTCGATTTATACCTAATAGAGTCTGGGCTGGAAGAGGTTGTTAGAATCGACCTGGTAATAAATGCAGGCTCCGTTTATCAATCGAAGAAACTCTGCGCCAATTTTACAAATGACCTTTTAATAGAAGGGACAAAAAAACTAAGTTCCGAAAAAATCGCACATGAACTTGACTTTTATGGTGCGTATTTATATGCATCAACAAGTAAGGATAATGCTGTTATCACTTTATTTTCGATTACAAAACATTTAGAAAAACTACTTCCTATTTTCAGAGATGTTATAATAGAATCGATTTTCCCCGAACAGGAATTTGAAATTCATCGCGATAGAAACCGACAGGAATTTTTAATTAAGTCGGAAAAGGCAAAAATTATTGCCAATCGCGAATTCAATAGATTAGTTTTTGGTGAAAATACAGCATATGGGCAATATCTAAACCTGGAAGATTTTGACCTTATTAAAAGAGAGGATTTAGTTGATTTTCATAAGCACTTTTACCAACCTAAAAATTCATACTTAATAGTTAGTGGCAGACCCGACACCAAATGTAAAAACCTAATTGTCAAATTATTTGGTGAAGAATGGGATAATTTTAACTCAAATATTTGCGAACCCGAAAAAATCGTTTCTGATGCTTTCAAAGGTGATGTTTTGATAAAAAAGGAAAAGTTCCTGCAATCTGCCATCAGGATTGGAAAGCAAATAATTGGAAAACAACATGAAGATTATGCTAACCTGCTGATTACGAATACTATTTATGGGGGTTATTTCGGCTCTCGCCTAATGTCGAATCTTCGTGAGGATAAAGGAATGACTTATGGTATCAGGTCATACACTTCCAATTTCAAACATGCCAGTTATTTTACTATTGCAACCGAAGTAAATATCAACCAAACTTCTGCAGCTATTGCTGAAATAAGAAAAGAACTTGAAATTCTACAAAATGAATATGTGAATGAAGAAGAATTAAGTTTGGTTAAGAATTATATTTACGGCAATTTCCAGAAAAATTTCGATGGGCCTTTTGCTTTGGCAGAAATGTTCAGATCAGTTATGGATATTGAAAGCGATTTCAACTTCTTCAACCAAACCCTTAATAAAATTATGCAGGTTGATGCTGAAATTATTCAACAAACCGCACAGAAATATCTTGATATAAATGATATGTGTAATTTAGTTGTGGGCAATCTGGAATAATAAAAAGCAATTATTTTCGTATTTGAATCACTGAATATTTATATTCTATCGCATTGTGAGTAGATATTTATATAAAAACTAAATTTGAATAAAAAATTGATGTAAAAAAGTGCATAAACATCTCATTTACATATTATTATTTTGTTTTCTGATAATTTCCGGCCAAAGCCGGGCAGCAGATCCTGTGAAAATGAAATGTGTAGTTGTAAACGCTGATGGCTCAATAACGTTTTACTGGGAAAATCCAATTGATCTAAGTGATTTCAATAAGTTTATTTTTTATCACTCCAATAATGGCATTAATTTTAGCAAACTCGATTCGAGTTCTGTGAGTACTACAAATTTTTATACACACTCAACAACTGCCGGAAATTCTTCACAGAAATTTTATTTTGTTGATATTGTTTCTCAATCCGGAATAAGTACGACGTCCGACACTCTTGGATCAATATTTTTTCAATTGGATAATAATGATCCCGACTTTAACATGGCGGATTTGTATTGGACAAAAGTATCGGAACCACCACCTGACGGAAGTAATGGTCAGTATCAAATTTATTGGGATTATCCCGATGGAAGTTGGAAATTAATCAACTCCTCCACTTCTGATAATTATAGTTTCGACATAAATGTTTGCGAGGATAGTATAAATTTCAAAATTGAACTGGAAAATTCTTTTTGCAATTCAGTTTCCAACATAAGAGGTAATTGGTTTAGGGATGTTGAATACCCTCAAATAATTGATTTCGATTCTATTAGCGTGAATGATTTTGAAACTATTTTAGGATGGTCACCATCACAAAGCCAGGATGTTGTGGGATATATTTTATATAGAAACCAATCGGGAACCTGGCAGGAATTCGACACGGTTATTGGTATAAATAACACTTTATATACAGATACTGTTTTTAGTCCCTGTGAAATTTCAAAGGAATATGCTATTGCAGCCATCGACAGTTGTGGAAACAAAAGTGAGGGATCATTTTTACAACCACAAAAACCCATCTTTATTTATGAAATAGGTTATAATGTTTGCGAAAAACAAGATACTTTAGTTTGGGAACAATACGAAAATTCCTTCCCCGAAATAGATAATTACTTTGTTTGGAGGAGTACTAATGGAGGAAATTTTGAAAAAATAGCAACTCTGGGCTCAAACCCAAACCCGGAACCGCCTGAGAGTATAAACAACAATCAAATGTGGTATATCGATGAAGGAATAAATCCCGGGAACACATATCAATATTATGTACAGGCAGCCTTTGGAAACCGCACTTCTTCCTCCTGCATAAAAGAAATTGTATCCTATTCTTATAAAGTTCCTCTGCATTTATATTTAGCTAATGCAGATGTATTTCCGGAGAATCAAATCCAATTAAGCCTTGATGTTGATGAGAATGTTTTTTCATGTACCTGGGAAATTTATCGCTCGGAGGAAGGTAATCCTCAAATTGACCTTGTAAGCAGCATAAACTTTAATGATTTACAATCAAATCCTCTCGTTTACAATGATGCTGATGCCGATCCTGAAACCAGCCCTTATCAATATTATGCTATTGTTAAAGATAGTTGTGAAATAAAAGTAATTGAATCCAATATATTAAAAACAATTCACCTTACGGGAAGCAAAGTAGACAAACAAACTAACTTGCTGGAATGGAATGAATTTGAGGGATGGGAAACTAATGTTGAAAAGTATTATATCTATCGAATAAGTTCGATGGAAAACGGAAGTATACCTTTTGATTCGGTGGATGCTTTTACCTTTTCTTATGAAGACAAAATTGATGAGTCGATGGCAACCAATGGGAAATTTACCTATTGGGTTCAGGCAAAGCAGATTGAAGGAGGGCAGTATGATTATAAAGCCTATAGTAATTCAAACCACATAGATCTATTTTTAGAAAGCAATATCTTCTTTCCCACAGCATTCAAACCATCATCTACAATTAGCACTAACAGTGAGTTTAAACCAATATTTAATTTCTTCAGTGGTAGTAATTACAGTTTTATGATTTATAATCGTTGGGGTCAAATTATTTACGAAACTAATGAAGTCGATAAAGGATGGAATGGATCTTATAAGAATAAAAAACAAAGTAGCGGATTGTACATTTATCGCCTGACTTACCAAAATGTTTATGGCCAAAACATTGAACGCAAAGGTAGTTTCATGCTGCTTAATTAAACTCCTTAATAAATTGATTTTCCTTAACTCAAAAAACTCTATATCCACCCTACCCTACAATCATTCCGTCTTATCCTAAAAATATTCTACACATTAAAAATCATCCGCGAAGCATCGAGGATCTACAGCCATATACAACTTTCAGTTTCAGATATTTACTAGCACTCATTTAACTCATCGTACTTCACTTTACAATTTTCATTCTTCAAAACTCAAAAACTCTTCATTCATAGCTCATAACTCACAACTCTAAATAATTCACTCACACTCACGACTATATTTCTCGTCGTTAATCTTTGTTAAATCAGTTTTTGGGACATCAATTTGGCTTCGTTTTACATTAATTTTGATACCTTTGCGCAATTTTAAAATTTTCAGGCATGTCATTACATAGCGATAAAATATTGGGTGAAGGATTGACATTCGACGATGTCCTTTTGGTTCCTGCCCATTCAAAGGTTTTACCACGCGAAACCGATTTAAGCACCCAGTTTTCAAGAAATATAAGATTAAAAATTCCAATTGTTTCTGCAGCAATGGACACAGTTACCGAGAGCAAAATGGCAATTGCCATGGCTCAGGAAGGCGGAATTGGTGTTATACACAAAAATATGAGCATTGAGCGTCAGGCAATTGAAGTTAAAAAGGTGAAGCGTGCTGAAAATGGCATGATACTGGAACCCATTACTTTATATGCTGATAATAATGTTCAGGATGCATTAAACATCATGGCTGAATACAGCATAGGAGGTATACCTGTTGTTGATCATGACAACACTCTCGTGGGCATTGTCACAAACCGTGACCTTAGGTTCGAACGTAACTACAAAAAAAAGGTAAGTGTTGCAATGACATCTAAAAATCTTATAACCACAACTGAGTTTACCGATTTTGAAAAAGCCGCTGAAATTCTACAGCAGTATAAAATTGAAAAACTTCCGGTAGTTGACGCTAATTATAAATTAGTAGGACTCATTACTTATAAAGATATTATTAAAATAAAAGCACATCCTAATAGTTGTAAAGATCCACGTGGAAGACTAAGAGTTGCAGCTGCTGTTGGTATTGCCGGCGACACTTTAAAAAGAGTTGATGCATTGGTAGAAGCAGGAGTTGATGCTGTAATTATTGATACGGCTCATGGTCATCACCAGGGAGTTATCGATATGACTAAAAGGGTAAAAGAAGCCTATCCGAATATTGATCTAGTGGTAGGAAATATTGCTACTCCGGAAGCCGCTCATGATTTAGTAAAAGCAGGAGCTGATGCAATTAAAGTTGGTATAGGACCTGGTTCTATTTGTACAACTCGTATTGTGGCAGGCGTTGGTGTACCTCAGTTAACGGCAATTATGGTTGTATCCAATGCACTTAAAGGAACAGGTATTCCTGTAATTGCAGATGGAGGTATTAGATACACAGGTGATGTTGTTAAAGCAATTGCAGGGGGAGGCGATACTATTATGGCAGGATCACTTTTTGCCGGAGTTGATGAATCGCCGGGTGAGACAATTATTTACGAAGGTCGTAAGTTTAAAACTTATCGTGGTATGGGGTCTGTAGAAGCCATGCACGAAGGATCGAAAGACAGATATTTTCAGGATACTGAAGACGATATTAAAAAACTAGTCCCAGAAGGTATAGTTGGAAGAGTGCCTTTTAAAGGCTCCTTAAATGAAGTTATTACCCAACTTATTGGTGGACTTAGATCAGGAATGGGATATACCGGTTCTCCCGACATAAAGACTCTTCAACTTGCGAAATTTACAAAAATTACAGCAGCGGGAGTTGTGGAGAGCCACCCACACGACATCACCATTACGCGTGAAGCACCAAATTATAGCAGATAAAATTATTAATATTAACCATATACAATAAAAATGAATAAAATGAATTCGTCATTTAAAGTAATTCTTGCTTTTTTAATAATGCTTGGATTAAACAATAGCATTTTAGCACAAAAATCAATCGACAACAAAACTCTAATGACTATTGGAAATGAAGATGTTACAGTTGCCGACTTCATGAAAACATATACGAAAAACAATTCTACTGAAGAAATGAATAAGGAAGGTGCCATTGATGAGTATCTTGATCTGTTCATCAACTTCAAGTTGAAAGTTATGGAGGCTAAAAACCTTAAAATGGATACAATCCCCTCCTTCGTTAAAGAATTGGAAGGGTACAGAAAGCAACTTGCTAAGCCCTACTTCATTGATGAAAGTGTAAATGAAGCCCTTTTAAAAGAAGCTTACAAAAGGAAATTAAAGGATTTGAGAGCAAGTCATATTCTTATAATGGTTGATAAAAATGCAACTCCTGAAGACACTTTGAAGGCTTACAAAAAGATAATGGATATCCGTAATGAAATCATAGCAGGCAAAGATTTTGGCGATGCTGCAGTTGAATATTCCGACGACCCATCTGCAAAAGATCAGGAGGAAATTCCTAATAAACAGAGATACAGAAAAGGCAACCGTGGTGATTTGGGATATTTTACCGTATTTAATATGGTTTATCCTTTTGAAAGTGCTGCTTATAATACAACTGTTGGAGAAGTTTCGATGCCAACCAGAACCCGATTTGGGTATCATTTATTGAAAGTTGAAAGCAAAACTGATGCACTGGGAGTTGCACAGGTTGCACATATTTATGTTACACTTCGCCCAAATGCAGGCGATGAAGAAGTAGCACAAAAAGAAGAAAAAATCAATAACATATATTCAAAAATTCAGGAAGGAATGAGTTTTGAAGATGCTGTTGTTAAATATTCAGAAGATAAAGGTTCTGCAAAAAATAAAGGCCAGTTATCAAAATTTACCTGTAACAAAGTTGTCCCTGAATTTGTGGATGTAGCAAAAAGTTTGAAACCAGGTGAAATTTCTGAACCAATTAGAACCATGTATGGTTTCCATATTGTAAAACTGCTTAGCCGTCAAACTCCAGGTACTTTTGATGAAGAAAAAGAAGAACTCAAAGAACGCCTTTCTAAAGACGACAGAACTCACAAAAGTGAAGAAGTTGTTATTCAGAAAATTAAAAATAATAGCGGTTTTAAAGTAAACGAAAAAAGAAAAAATGAAGTGATTGAACTAATTGACAGCACTGTGCTTAACGGTAAATTTATTGCCGACAGTTTAAACTTCAAATCTAAATTCTTGTTTAAAATTGCCAAGAAAAAATATTCTCAGGCCGACTTTGTTAAATATGTTTCCGAAAATCAGAAAAAACAGGAAAACATTGATAAGTCAGTTTATCTTAATAACTTATTCAACGATTATACAAAACAGGAATTATTGGCTTATGCTGATAGTAATCTGGAAAAAGATTATCCAGAATTTGCCGATCTGATGGAGGAATATCACGATGGAATATTACTCTTTAATCTAACTGATAAAATGGTTTGGAATAAAGCCGTAAAAGATACCGTTGGACAAAAAGAGTTCTTTGAAAAGCACCGTGGCGATTATATGTGGGGAGAAAGAGTTGACGCAACAGTGTTCCGTTTGCGCAAACCAGCCGATTACGAAAAAGTAATCGAAATTATTTCAAATAATGAAAACGATGGTGATATAGCAAAAACACTCGATGCCGACAGTATTAAATCAGTTAGAATAATACCTGATATTTTTGAAAAAGGTCAGAATAAATTTGTAGATCAGGCAGAATGGAAACCAGGAATCTCTGATATGATAAAATCAGATGTTGAAAATCTTGCAGTTATCGTTAAAATTAAAAAAGTAATACCTCCTCAACCAAAGGAATTAAGTGAAGCAAGAGGAATGGTTACTGCAGATTATCAAACTTATCTTGAAAAAGAGTGGATAAAAGAACTGAGAGAAAAATATCCTGTTAACATTAATAAAGAAGTTTTAAACGAACTTAAACAGCAGAAATTTTCAGCCTCAAATTAAAATATTATGTCGAAAATAGTGAACTTTATTTTCCTTTTTGCCATAGTCATGATAATGGCTTGTCAAACGCAAATGAAGGATGATAATGGCATTGTTTTGGCGCGTGTTCACGACGATTACCTTTACGAATCTGATCTCAAAAATATAGTTCCAAGCAACATATCACATCACGATAGTATAGTTATCATTCGTAATTATGTTAATAATTGGGTGAAAACAAAATTGATGGTTGAGAAGGCTAAATTTAATCTTACAGATGAACAACAAAATTTTGAGCAAAGACTGGAAGAATATGAAAACTCCCTAATAATTTATGAATACGAAAGTAAACTCATAGATCAGGAGTTGGATACCAGTATTAATCAAACAGAATTAAAAACATTTTATTTAAATCACGTATCTGATTTCGAATTAAAAGAAAACATTGTTAAGGTTTATTATTGCATTCTTAACAAACAGTTCGACAGCATACAACATATAGAAGAAATTTTTAATCTGCCAGACAGTTTAATTATTGATTCACTGGATATTATGGCTAATATCTATAATTTAAATTATTCAATAGACACAGCCAACTGGATTGCGTTTGAGGATTTAAAGCGAATAATCCCCATTGAAACTTATAATCAGGATTTGTTTTTAAAAAACAAAAGATTCATAAAAATATCCGACGAAAACAATATTTATATGCTTAAGTTTGTTGACTTTAAAATTATAGATGACATAAGTCCGTTTTCACTTGTTGAGAAAAAAATAAAAGATATCATCCTGGCCAAGAGAAAAATTCTTCTAACAAATAAGGTGAGGAAGGAAATCTTCGATCATGCGGCTTCTAATAAAGATTTTGAAATTTATTATAATGAATAGAATAAAGAATAATATGATGGGCAATATAAATAAACTCGTAGTTTTATTGGGATTGGCAATTTTTATTTGCAGCCCTTCATTTTCACAAAATGATAATTCATATATTATCGATCAGGTTGTTGCCGTGGTTGGTAAAAATATCATTTTGGAATCAGACATTGAAAATCAATACCTTAATTATAGAATTCAAGGAGGTATCAGAGGTAGTTCCGATGATATAAGATGCCAGATACTGGAAGAACAACTATTTCAGAAATTAATGGTTGCTCAGGCAGAAGTTGATAGTATTGAAGTAAATGATGTACAGGTTGAAGGTGAAATGGAGCGTAGATTACAAATGTTTATTTCTCAGTTCGGAAGCCAGGAAAAGATGGAAGACTATTATGGAAAAACTATTCCGGAAATAAAGAAGGAATTGCACGACATAATTAAAGAGCAAATGATTGCCCAGCAAGTTCAGTCGCAGATTGTTGAAAATGTTAATGTTACACCTTCCGAAATAAAATCTTATTTCAATTCCATTCCAAAAGACAGTATTCCTCTAATTCCAACCGAGTATCAGATAGCTCAGATAGTGAAAAAACCACCCATAAGTATGGACGAGAAGTTAAGGGTAAAAGACCGCTTGATAGAATTAAGAAGCAGAATTCTAAAAGGTGAAAACTTCTCAACTCTTGCAATTTTATATTCTGAAGATCCGGGATCAGCAAAAAAAGGTGGAGAATTAGGATTTTATGGAAGAGGTCAGTTATACCCTGAATTTGAGGCAGTTGCATTTAAATTAAAGGAAGGCGAAATATCAAATATAGTAGAAACCGAAGCCGGGTATCATATAATTCAGTTGATTGAAAGGAAAGGCGATTATGTTAATGTTCGACATATTTTACTTACTCCAAAAGTATCTCCTGCCGATCTTGCAAAAGCAAGCAGAGAACTCGACAGTGTTGCTAACTTAATAAGAACTGACTCTATAAGTTTTGAAAAGGCAGTAGAGGAATTTTCGGAAGCTAAAAACAAAAATAATGGCGGATTAATAGTTAATCCTTATACGGGAGGAACTACTTTTGAAGCAGAGCAACTGGATCAGCAAATATCATTTGTAATTGAGAAGATGAAAGTTGGTGACTTATCGAATCCCGTTCCTTTAAAAACCGAAGATAATGAGGATGCTTATCAAATTGTACTTCTGAAGAAAAAAACAATACCTCACAAAGCAAATTTAAAGGATGATTATTCCAAAATCCAAACATGGACTGAGGCCAACAAGAAGGAAGAAGTTATTGATAAATGGATAAATGAAAAAGCCAAAGAAACTTATGTTAGGATAATTGATGAATATAAATCATGCAAATTCCGACATACATGGAATATTAGATAATACAAGAATAACAATACTACAATATGAACTATAAATCTGACGTTGAAGCTGTTGACGCTTTCGTTGAAAAATATAAACTTCTCACCAAAGAAATTGGAAAAGTAATAATTGGTCAGGAAGAAACAGTTAGAAATACTTTAATTTCAATTTTCTCACAGGGTCATGTGTTGTTGGTTGGAGTTCCGGGTTTGGCAAAAACTTTACTAGTAAACACAATCGGTCAGGTATTGGGATTAACTTATAACAGAATTCAATTTACTCCCGACCTTATGCCATCCGACATTATCGGGACTGAAATTCTTGATGAAAGTCGTAAGTTCAAATTTATCAAAGGACCTGTTTTTTCAAATATTATTCTGGCCGACGAGATAAACCGTACACCTCCAAAAACGCAATCAGCTCTTCTGGAGTCTATGCAGGAAAAGTCGGTTACCGTAGCTGGAATTAACTACAAACTTGACAATCCGTTTTTTGTGTTGGCAACTCAAAATCCCATAGAGCAGGAAGGAACATACCCATTGCCTGAAGCACAATTAGACAGATTTATGTTCAATTTGATATTGGATTACCCTTCACTTGAGGAAGAGTTAAATATTATAAAAAGTACTACTACTGGAAGCATCCCTAATATAAGTAAGATTTTAGATTCTGATGAAATAGTTTATTTTCAGCAATTGCTGAGAAAAATACCTGTTGCTGATAATGTAATGGAGTATGCAGTAAAACTTTCATCAAAAACACGTCCAAATACAAGTTTAGCTCACCCATGGGCTAACGATTATTTAAATTGGGGGGCAGGACCGCGTGCCTCTCAGTATTTGATAATTGGTGCAAAAGCCCAGGCAGTCATTAATGGTAAATATTCTCCTGATATTGAAGATGTAAAAGCCATTGCTCCCGCTGTACTTCGTCATAGAATTGTTAGAAATTATAAAGCTGAAGCAGAAGGTGTTTCGCTCGATATGATTATTAATGAGATGCTTTAGTGCAGGCAACACTTAATTTATTTTAAAATTTAGTAAAACAGAATAAAAATATAAGTTCCAGCGTTGTTCTTTGGATAACAATAATTACATTTACAGTTTTATTAAAATAAGCATTAATGAAGCGAAAAAATATCCTAATCCTACTGGGCTCAATTTTAGTTTTAATATTCATAACCTGGTATTTCACTAAGCCCTCCGCGCAACAAGGCCAGTCAATTAAAACAGAAGTTAAATTCGGAACTTTTGTAATCGACGTTACAACAACCGGAGAATTGGAAGCCCGCAGTAGTGAAAAAATTCAGGGCCCAAACCCAATGAAATTGCGTAATGCCAGAATTTGGCAATATCGTATAGAAGATATGGTTCCCGATGGAACTGTTGTAGATTCAGGCCAATGGGTTGCAACCCTCGACCGTTCCGATCTCGAAAATAAAATAAAAGACCAGGAGTTGGAAGTGGAAAAACTGCAAACCCAATACCTTCAAAAACAACTCGACACCACCATGACATTGAGAAATGCAAGAGATGAACTTATTAATTTAAAGTTTACTCTTGAAGAGAAAAAAATAGTTGTGGAACAGTCGATTTATGAACCACCGGCAACACAACGTCAGGTGCAGATTGATTACGATAAAACTTTACGAACATATAACCAGAGTACAGAAAACTATCAGTTGAAACTTCAAAAAGCAGATGCTGATATGAGAGAAGTACAAGCAAACTTATCAAAGGCTCAAAACCGACTCGATGAGTTTAAGGATTTACTTGGCGACTTTGTTATTTTAGCTCCAAAGCCAGGTATGGTAACATATAAAAAAGGATGGGACGGACAGAAACAAGGTATTGGCGCCCAGGTTAGTGCATGGGATAATGTTGTAGCTACCCTTCCCGACCTTTCTGCAATGAACAGCCAAACATTTGTAAATGAGATAGATATTAGTAAAGTTAGTGAAGGGCAAGCCGCAGAAATTGAAATTGATGCCTTCCCGGGAAAAACTTTTGATGGAAGTGTTTTTGAAGTTGCCAATATGGGTGAGCAAATGCGCAATTCAAATGCGAAAGTTTTTGAAGTAATTATCCATATTGATGGTTTCGATTCTATTCTTAGACCATCAATGACCACTAAAAACAGAATTATTACCAATATTATCGATTCTGTTCTTTATGTACCCATCGAATGTGTGTCATCCAACGATTCCATTTCCTATGTATATTTCCATGGAAGAAAGCATCAGGTTATACCCGGGCTAAGCAACGAATCCTCCATAATTATACGTGAAGGACTTGAGCGGGGAGATGATGTTTACCTTGTTCCTCCCTCCGATTCCAAAGATTGGGATATCGATTTTCTGGATAAGGATATTGTAGAAAAGTACAAGAAGGAAGAGGAAGATAAAAATCAACCTGACACAGTTAAGGTCGAAAAAGATCAAATACCAAAGGGGAAATTCGACGGTAAAAGGAAAGGTGATTATAAAATGGGTAAGGGAAAACGGAAATAAATTTACTGATAATCATAACTCGAATCTAATTAATAGATTTTCCATTTACCAAATATTAATAGAAAAAACGTGGAAAGATATTTACAAATATTAAGTGTTTCTCTGGAGGCCGTTTTTGTTAACAAAACCCGGTCGATACTTACTGCGCTGGGAATAATTTTTGGTGTTGGTGCTGTAATCTCGATGATGGCAATTGGTAATGGTGCCCGACAGGAAATACTGGAACAAATAAAACTTGTAGGGGTAAACAATATTGTTATTCTGCCCAAATCGGATGCCGACAATACAGAAGGTTCTGATGAAGAGGAAGGAAAAACCCTTAAGAAAAAGTTCTCACCTGGATTAAGTTTAAAGGATGCAGAAAATTTTTTAGCAGCAATCCCAACAATAGAAAAAGTAAGTTGTGAAGCTACCTATAAAACCCTGGCCGTTAGAAAAGGAAAAAAGTTAAGCGTAGAACTTTCCGGTGTGTCTCCTGAATTTTTTAGCCTCTTTAATCAAACACTAAAAAAAGGAGAATACTTTAATGAATGGCAGGTAAAAAAGGGTGATCCGGTTTGCATAATTGGCCCGGAAGTAGAAGCAAAACTTTTTGCAAAGGAAGATGCCATAGGAAAGTATGTAAAAAGCGGTAATGTATGGCTTAAAGTTATCGGAGTTCTGGAAGGAGTTATCGTAAACGAGAAAGCCGAAGAAATGGGAATTAGCAATTACAACCTCAATATTTTTACTCCCATAAAAACACTTCTGCTGCGCTATAAAGACAGATCGATAATAACTAAGGCTTCATTTGGAAGTACGCAAACATTTAGTATGGGAAACAATATCTCAATGTTTTCTCAGGATGGATCAGGTGGTGGAGAAACACAACTGGATAAAATTGTTGTTCAGGTTAAGGAGACAAATCAACTGGCGCCAACTTCAAAAGTTATAAAACAAATTCTCGATCGCCGTCATAAAGGTGTTGATGATTACGAGATCAAAATTCCTGAATTATTATTAAAACAGGAACAAAAAACCAAAGATATTTTTAATATTGTTTTGGGAGCCATTGCAGGAATTTCCCTCATTGTAGGAGGAATTGGAATAATGAACATTATGCTGGCCTCCGTTATGGAACGCATCAGAGAAATAGGTGTGCGAAGGGCAACGGGAGCAACAAAAAAAGATATCGTATTTCAGTTTCTTGCAGAAGCAACATTTATTAGTGTTAGTGGAGGCCTTTTGGGAATATTATTAGGTGTAATAATTGCCAAAGTCATAACCATGACGACTGGAATTTTAACCATTGTTTCGTTTATGTCCATTGCTATCTCATTTGGTGTTGCAGCATCGGTGGGAATAGTTTTTGGATGGCTGCCTGCACGTAAAGCATCTGAACAAGACCCTGTAGAAAGTTTAAGACACGACTAAATTAATCATAATCAAATTTATGGCATAAAAAAACCACAGAAATATTAATTCCTGTGGTTTTTGAAATTTATCCCTATAAGTAGCAGAAACTCTTTAAGGGTTTTAAATACTATTATTTCATTGGATACTTCTTGAATATCTCACCCGATTTCATCAAAATATCAACATATTGCGCTCTTCTATAAGCAAATGGATCCTTGATATTTTTCTTCGACATATTACCTCTGAACTCCTCAAGATTTTTGTATTCACGATTAGCCATCCATATTTCCATATCTTCAAGCA
The DNA here is from genome assembly GCA_002869365.1 of Marinilabiliales bacterium. Taxonomy (GTDB): domain Bacteria; phylum Bacteroidota; class Bacteroidia; order Bacteroidales; family F082; genus BM524. Next base: position 56,137 of record PKTA01000089.1, read on the forward strand.
TTTTAGTTATTTGCTGTGGTCCGTGCTTGTAAATTGTACTAACAACCTCAACAACATTTGCTCCTGCAAGTATCATTTTAATAACATCTCCGCCAGTAAAAATGCCTCTGTTGGCACAAATATCAGCATTGATATTATCATATAATAGTCCGCTATATCTTAAAGGCAACCGGCTATCATGCTCAGTAGAAAGATTATAAGGGAAAGTCATTTCTTCAGTTTCTATATTAATGTCGGGCTGGAAGAGTTTGTTAAATAAAACGAAACCATTGGTTCCTTTTTTATCCATTTCATTGATTACAAAAAGCGGATTTGTATAAAAAGGACTTAGCTTAACACTAACAGGAATTTTTACTGCTTTTTTAACACCCTCAATAATATCCAGTTCCTCCTGAATAATGGATTTACCTTCCATTTCAAATTCCCTTGGATTATTATAGAAGTTGAGTTCCAATGCATCAGCACCGGCATCTTCAAGTTTTTTTGCCCATTCGTACCATATTTCATCGGTAACTGCATTTAAACTGGCTATAAGCGGAATACTAACTGCTTTTCTGGCTTCCTTAAAATTCATAAGAAATTCATCAGGACTTGCTTCATAAAGATCTGACTGAAACATAGTAGTCATTTCACCATAACGATCATTATATTCATTTTGGATTTCATCCATTTCAAGGTTCTCCAACTGAATTTGCTCTTCGAATAATGACTTATATACAATGGCAGATGCACCTGCTGCTTCCAACTTCTTTAACATCTCTATATCAGCAACTAAATTGCTGGCTCCCACAATGATAGGATTTTTAAGTTCTAATCCCAGATATTTTGTCTTTAGATCCATGATATTTTTATTTGTTAATTTGGCTGTAAAATTACTATAAAAACCCTTAATTTGAAACTATTCAGAATTTATAATCAATTTAAATTAATGATTCTGCTATTTATTTAACAAAAGGTGTATATGTTTTTGCCTCAAAAAGGGTATTTTTGCACAACCTAATTTCAGATTAGGTAAACAGTACTAATCAATTCAAAATAACTTGATTATGAGCAATAAAAAAAAGTTTATAACATGTGATGGAAACTATGCTGCAGCCCACGTTGCGTATATGTTTAGTGAAGTAGCAGCAATTTATCCCATCACTCCTTCATCTACTATGGCCGAATATGTTGATGAATGGTCATCATTTGGCAGAAAAAATATTTTTGGTGAGCAGGTAAAAGTTGTAGAGATGCAGTCGGAAGGTGGAGCAGCAGGAGCTGTTCACGGTTCTTTACAGTCGGGAGCGCTAACAACTACCTTTACTGCCTCACAAGGTTTATTATTGATGATTCCGAATATGTATAAAATATCAGGAGAACTTCTTCCTGCCGTTTTCCACGTAAGCGCACGTAGTTTAGCCTCACAAGCGCTTTCAATTTTCGGAGATCATAGTGATGTAATGAGTACACGTCATACAGGATTTGCAATTCTTGCAACAGGAAGTGTTCAGGAAATTATGGATATAGCCCCTATTTCACATATGGTAAGCCTCCGTTCCAGAATACCTTTCTTACATATGTTTGACGGTTTCCGTACTTCTCACGAAATTCAAAAAGTAGAATATTTCGAGCATCAGGATTTGGAACACTTATTCCCATGGGATGATGTTCAGAAATTCCGCGATAACGCACTAAATCCTGAGCACCCTGTAACAAGAGGTACAGCTCAGAATCCGGATATATATTTCCAGGCACGAGAAGCCTCCAACCGTTTCTACGAGCCAATTCCTGATTTGGTTGAAGAGTATATGCAGGAGATTAAAAAACTTACAGGTCGCGAATACCATCCTTTTACTTATTATGGTGCTAAAGATGCTGAAAACATTGTTATTGCAATGGGTTCGGTAACAGAAACTATTCGTGAAACTGTAGATTATCTTAATAAAAATGGAGAAAAAGTAGGACTTGTTACAGTTCATCTTTATCGCCCATTCTCAGAAAAATATTTCATGAAGGTTATGCCAAAAACAGTTAAAAGAATTGCTGTTTTAGACCGTACCAAAGAACCAGGTGCAAATGGCGAACCTCTTTATCTTGATGTAAAAGATATTTTCTATTCAAAAGAAAATAAACCATTAATAGTAGGTGGTCGTTATGGCTTAAGTTCAAAAGATACTACTCCTGCTCAAATTATATCAGTTTTTGAAAACCTTAAACTAAGTGAACCTAAAAATGGTTTCACCGTTGGTATTCTTGATGATGTTACTTTCAAATCATTACCATTATTACCTGAAGTTAGCATTTCCGACAAAGGTACTTTTGAAGCAAAGTTTTATGGTTTAGGTGCTGATGGTACTGTTGGAGCAAACAAAAACTCCATTAAAATTATTGGTGAATCAACCGACAAATATGCTCAGGCTTATTTTGCTTACGACTCAAAAAAATCGGGTGGTATAACTGTTTCTCACCTTCGTTTTGGTGATAAACCAATACGTTCTACATATCTTGTGGGAACTCCTGATTTTGTTGCTTGTCATGTTCCTGCTTACCTTACTAAATACGACATGCTTAAGGGCATGAAAAAAGGTGGCACTTTCCTACTTAACAGTATTTGGGATGAGGAAGAAACAAAACGTCGTTTACCTGACCATATGAAGAAGTTTATGGCCGATAATGATATTAAATTCTATACCATAAACGCAACCAAAGAGGCTGTTGAAATTGGTCTTGGAAACAGAACCAATACAATTATGCAGGCTGCTTTCTTTAAAGTTGCTGAGGTTATTCCTTATGAAGATGCTGAGGAGCAGATGAAACTATTCATTAAGAAAACTTATGGTAATAAAGGAGAAGAAATAGTTAATATGAACTTTGCTGCAGTTGATAAGGGTGGTAATGTAACACAAATTGAAGTTCCTGCAGAATGGTCAAAATTGGATGGTGAAATAAAAAAAGAAGATAATTCTAATCTACCTGCCTTTATAAAAGATGTTGTTCGTCCTATAGAAGCCCTTAAAGGTGACGATTTACCTGTTAGTGCATTCTTGGGCAGAGAAGACGGTTCTTTCCCTCCCGGCACTGCAGCCTTCGAAAAAAGAGGAATTGCAGTTGATGTTCCAGAATGGCAACCCGACAACTGTATACAGTGTAACCAATGTGCTTATGTTTGTCCTCACGCTGTTATCAGACCATTCCTCGTTGACGAAAATGAAGAGAAAGTTCTTCCTGAAGGTGTTAAACTGATTGACGCCAAAGGAAAACAAAAAGGTTATAAATATCGTATCCAGGTTAGTGTTTTAGACTGTACAGGTTGTGGTAGTTGTGCTGTTGTTTGTCCATCAAAAGAGAAGTCATTAATTATGAAACCTCTCGACACTCAAATGACAGAAACTGAGAACTGGGATCACCTTATTAAGAATATCTCCTTTAAGAAGGATGTTGTTGATAAATTTGCATCTTTCAAAGACGCTCAGTTTGCTCCAAGTTTATTTGAATTCTCAGGTGCTTGTGCCGGTTGTGGTGAAACACCTTATATTCAAGCCGTTACTACCCTTTATGGTGAGAGAATGATGATTGCTAATGCAACAGGTTGTTCCTCAATTTATGGTGGTAGCGCTCCTGCAACACCTTATACTACAAATGCAGAAGGAAAAGGTCCTGCATGGGCTAACTCCTTATTTGAAGATAATGCTGAGTACGGTTTAGGTATGTCTACAGGTGTACGCCAAATGCGCGACAGAATCGAAAGATTGATGAAAGAATCGCTAGCAAATGGCATTGATGCTGAAAGAAAATCCGCATTCGAAAAATGGATAGAGACTAAAGAACTTGGAGAAGCGTCAATCGAAGCCTCTAAAACACTTAGTGCAGTTCTAAAAGGAAAAACTGATCCTATTGCCAAACAACTCCTTGGCCTGGAACAATACTTTATTAAGAAGTCGGTATGGATATTTGGTGGCGACGGATGGGCCTACGACATTGGATATGGCGGACTCGACCACGTTATGGCTTCCGGCGAAGATGTGAATGTTCTGGTTATGGATACTGAGGTTTATTCAAATACCGGTGGACAGGCTTCCAAAGCAAGTCCTACAAGTGCTGTGGCAAAATTTGCGACTTCCGGAAAAGAGGTTAAAAAGAAAGACCTTGGAGCAATTACCATGACTTATGGTTATGTATATGTTGCACAGGTTGCCATGGGTGGAAATATGGCTCAATACTTTAAAGCCGTAAAAGAAGCCGAGGCATTCCCAGGACCTTCATTGATAATAGCATACTCCCCATGTATTGCTCATGGATTGAGAAATACTATGAAAGAATCGCAAGCAGAGGAGAAATTTGCTGTTCAGTCAGGATACTGGCAATTATTCCGTTACAATCCTCTATTGGAATTAGAAGGAAAGAATCCTTTCCAACTGGATTCAAAAGAGCCTGATTGGAGTAAATACCAAACCTTCCTTGATATGGAGGTTCGTTTCTTAACACTTAAGAAATCATTCCCTGAAAGAGCAAAACAACTTCAGGAATTGGCTCTTAAAAATGCTAAATGGCGTTATAACTATTATAAACGCCTTACCGAAATGGATTTTACAGAACATTAATAGTTCTGAACCAAATATTAAAGCCATCTTGATTTTTCAAGGTGGCTTTTTTGTATTTTAGTAAATTCGTTAACAGTATTTAAGGAGGTTCAAATACCAAAACTAATTGTTAAGCGTTCCTCATTTTTGGTTATGAAAAGAACAATGCAAATAAAACGAATCATCAAAATTTCTTTAACTACTATTATTGTAGCTTTTATTCTAATGGCGGCTTTTTTTACCTCAGTATTTATTGGAGTTTTCGGCCCTCTTCCCAATAAAACTGAACTGGGTAAAATCACCAATGAGGAAGCTTCACTGGTTTTATCTTCTGATGGCACATTAATAGGTAAGTATTTCGCTGAAAACAGAACAAACATAAAATGGGATGATCTGCCTGTGCATCTTGTAAATGCTCTGATAGCAACCGAAGATAAACGCTTTTTCGAGCATAACGGTATCGACAGCAGAAGTTATTTCAGAGTTTTTTTCAGGACTATACTGATGGGCGACAGAAGCTCAGGTGGAGGAAGTACCATAACACAACAATTGGTTAAAAACCTCTATGGCAGGAAATATCATAGTATACTTTCCATGCCTGTTAGTAAGTTAAAAGAGGCAATTATAGCAAGTAGAATGGAAGATGTTTTTAGTAAAAACGACATTATTCTACTTTATTTAAATTCTGTTCCTTTTGGAGAAGAAGTTTATGGTGTGGAAGCAGCAGCAAAACGATATTTTGATAAGAGCGCCAGAGAGCTTAATGTTCAGGAGTCGGCTACATTGGTAGGAATGCTTAAAGCCAATTCATATTATAATCCACGGTTAAATCCAGGCCATGCACTAAAAAGAAGAAATCAGGTTCTGGAATTAATGAAACAACAGGCCTATTTATCAGAGCAGCAATCCGATAGCCTGAAAAACACCAAAGTAGCAGTTAAATACACCAACTATAAACTCGATTCTCAAACAGCATATTTTGTTTATCAGGTTAAGAAAAGAGCCACAAATATTATAGATAAAATAAACAAAACAGATGATAATCCTTATAATATTGATAAAGATGGTTTAAGAATTTACACCACACTCGATATCGATTTACAAACAATCGCCAATGCCTCTGCCAACAAGCAAATAAAAAAGATGCAGGCTTTGCTCGACAAGCAACTTAAATACAGAAACTTTAAAAGCAGGTGGTTGAAAAATGACCATAAAAATATTGCAAATGATGATAAGTGGAAAGAAGTAGATAAGCGTGAAGTTTTTACTACTGAGGGAATGGAAACTCTCGAAATAAGCAAAATAGACAGCCTTTGGCATTATTATAAAATGCTCAACGCTTCTGTTTTAGCAATCAACCCTAAAAATGCTTCTGTATTAGTTTGGAGGGGTGGAAATAACTTCAGATATCTGCCTTACGATTTGGTTATGGCAAAACGTCAGATGGCGTCAACAATTAAGCCTTTTATTTATGCTGCTGCTTTGGAAAATGGTTCTACTCCCTGCGATTATCTCGATAATTACCAAAAAGAATATGAAGGTTATGAGGATTGGAAACCTGAAAATTATGATCATAGCAGTGACGAGGATATTCAGGTAGCAATGTGGTATGCCCTCTCCCACTCCATGAACCTGCCAACAGTTGATATGTATTTTAATACAGGTCATAAAAATGTAGCCGATTTATGCAGAAGAGTTGGTTTAGATGCTCCTTTTGAAGAAACACCTGCCATGGCCCTCGGAACCATTGACGCTTCACTTTACGAAATAGTAAAAGCTTATAGCACATTTGCCAATGATGGTTATTTGCCCAATGATCTGGTGATGATAGAGAAAATTACTGATGCCGATCATAATATCATTTACTCAAATAAAGATGTTCTGATGGAAAAAGTCATTTCACCGGAAGTCTGTGAACAGATTACAAATATGCTTACCATGGCTATAAACCAGGGTACAGGAACGAAAATAAGAAACACTTACCGAATTAATGCAAACCTTGCCGGGAAAACAGGTACGGCACAAAATTATAGCGATGCATGGTTTTTATCATACACACCTGATATTGTAATAGGAACATGGGTTGGTGCCAGTTCACCAAAACTTCATTTTAGCGGAGGCCTGGGAAGTGGCTCATCATTGGCACTGCCAATTTCCGGAAATTTGATTTCTGAAATTGAAAAAAAATCTGACTTAAGAAATAAGTATTTAAGTGATTTTAATTTACCCCTGGAAATAAAGGAAGCAACAGATTGTGATGCTTACAGAGAAAAAGGTTTTTTTGGAGCCATGAAACGGCTGTTTAATGAAACTACTAAAATGAGCAACGACAGCACTTATAAGAACAAACAGGAGAAAGTTGATACGGAGAAAAAAAGTGGATTAAAGAAGTTTTTCAATAATCTGTTCAAAAGAAAAGATAAGAAAAACAAATAGTCAATATGTATCACGTAGGGGATTTCTCGTCGTCGTTCCTCCTCCAGCGAAATGACAACAATGCTATTTTTATTGACTTTCATTGCCAATGTCATTTCTATCGAAAGTTTGAAATGGAATGGAAAACTTTTGGAGAAATCTCCTAACGATAAGGGGATTTATTCCGTCGAGTGATAGATTTCTCCTCCTTCGAGACAACAATAGCAATCTCTATGTTATCCAGCAACATAATACGACAACATTCCTCCAAAATTTTTTTCATTATTCACTTTCCAAAACTCCATTACTCCATCAACAATTTATAACTCACAACTTATAACTACAGATTAAGCACTAAATTCCCTAAATTTGCTCCATGATTTATCCAAAGAACTTTGAGCATAAGTTGGGCTTCGATATTATCAGAGGACATATTGCTGAAAACTGCATTAGCCCAATGGGTGAGGCTTTTGTTGAAAAAATCAGGTTTTCAACCAAAAAGGATATAATCAAAACACTTCTGGAGCAGGTAGAAGAGTTTATGCACATTTTAAGTTTTGGAGAATCATTTCCTTCCAATAATTATTTCGACCTCAGGCAGGAACTTATTCGCTTAAAAACTCCGGGAACATATATAGAACAAGAAAAACTTTTTGATTTTAAATCTTCACTAACTGTAATTCAGGATATTGTAATTTATTTCAGAAAAACAGAAGAGGAAGATTATCCGGAACTAAAAAAACTTTGTGAAAGAGTATATATCCCTGACCAAATTCTTTTGAGATGTGAGAAAATTATTGATGACAAGGGTGAAATAAGGGATAATGCTTCTGCTAACTTACAGGAAATAAGAAATAAATTAAATGCAAAAGGCCGACAGGTTTTAAAGGAAACAAAAAAAGCATTCGAAAAGGCCAAAAAATCGGGCTGGGTACCTGAAAATACTGATATGACAATACGTAACGGCCGTACAGTTATACCATTACGGGCTTCCGACAAAAGAGCCATCGGAGGTTTTATTCATGATGAATCGGCAAGTGGGCAAACCGTTTTTGTTGAACCAGCAGGATCATTCGAATTAAGCAACCAAATAAGAGAACTGGAAAATGAAGAAAGAAGGGAAATAATCAAAATCCTTATTATTTTTTCTGATGATCTGCGTCCTTATATCAGTGAGTTAATATCGTCATATCACTTTCTGGGAATAATAGATTTTATTCGTGCTAAAGCACTATTTTCCAAGAAGATTAATGCGATAGTTCCAAACTTTTCAGCAGATGAAAGTTTTGATTTAAAAAACGCAATACATCCACTTTTGTGGCTTACTTTAAAAAAAGTTGATAAGGAAGTTGTTCCTCTGGATATGAGTCTTGATCAAAAACACAGAATACTATTGGTATCGGGGCCAAATGCCGGAGGAAAATCGGTATGCATCAAAACTACCGGTCTACTTCAATATATGTTTCAATGCGGATTACCCATACCCGCTTCACCAAATAGTGAGTTAAGGATTTTCAAAAATCTATTTATAGATATTGGTGACGAGCAATCGCTGGAAAACGACCTCAGTACTTACAGTTCTCATCTGTTAAACATGAAATATTTCCTTAAAAATGCAAATGAGGAAACCTTGTTTATGATAGATGAGTTTGGTACCGGAACTGAACCGCAGTTGGGAGGAGCCATAGCAGAGGCGACGCTGGAACAATTAAACAAAAAGGGTGCCTTTGGGTTAATTACAACACATTATTCGAATTTAAAACTGGCAGCCGACAAGCATGAAGGGCTATTAAATGGCGCTATGCTTTTCGATTCAAACGAAATGCAGCCTTTGTTCAAACTTCAGGTTGGTAAACCAGGAAGTTCTTTTGCCTTTGAAATAGCAAAAAAAATAGGTTTTCCTAACTATGTTTTAAATAACGCTAAAAAGAAAAGTGGCGGAAAACATATTAGATTCGATCAGCAACTTCAGCAGTTGGAAACCGATAAGATTCTGCTGCAAAAGCAAAAACAAAAAGTTGAATCGGCAGATGATAAACTTTCACGAACAGTAGAAAAATATACTGACCTTCTTGAAAATCTCGAAAAATCGAAAAAACAAATTATTGCCGAAGCAAAGGATGAAGCTTTGAGAATAATTGAAAATTCCAACAAAGCGGTTGAAAAAACCATCAGAGAAATTAAAGAAGCACAGGCAGAAAAAGGCAAGACAAAAGAATTAAGAGAAGAACTGGAGAGTTATAAGTTGGATGTTTCAAAAGAAAAGCCAACAAATTCTGGAGATAAGAAAACAATTAAAAAGCCAAATTCCGACATTCCAAAAAAGAAAAAAACTCTAAAACCCAAAATTTCAAAAGACGAAAACCTATCAGGAAAACCTGTAGTAGGCGATTTTGTAAAGGTAAATAACACTGACATACAGGGTGTTTTGACATCTGTTTCAGGTGAGGATGCAACAGTTAATGTAAATGAAGTTATCCTTAAAACGCGATTATCGAAACTTATTAAAGCAAAGAGACCCAAGGAAAAGTCGAAACCCATTAGAAGTTCATTTTCCGGATTTTCATCCGACATAAACAAAAAGGCCGCCGATTTCAAACTTTCTCTTGATTTGAGAGGAAAGAGAGTTGATGAGGCACTTTCAGAACTGCACCGTTATATCGATGACGCTATGATGCTCAGCATAAAAGAGGTGAATATTTTACATGGAAAGGGAAATGGAGTGCTAAGGCCTATAATTCGAGAATATTTGCAATCACTGGATGAAATTCAAATGTATAAGGATGCTCCATTGGATATGGGTGGAGCAGGGATTACACAGGTTTACTTTAAGTAAATTGCTTCCCTATGAAATTGCATTTTTTACTGCCTGAATAAATCCATCAATATCCTCAGCACTTGTATCCCATGAGCACATTAAACGAACTTCTTTAAATCCATTTTTTCCTTTTGGTGAGTCATTCCAAATGTGAAAGAAATATTTCTTTTGTACTTTTTCGATAATCTCCTCCGGCATATACACAAAAACTCCATTGGCCTTAACCTCCTGTGAAACTTGCAATTGTGATAGTTTGCTGACTTCCTTCTCGAGAATTTTAGCCATATTATTTGCGTGAGCAGCATTGCGCTTCCAAAGATCATCAGTGAGATATGTTTCGAACTGTGAAGCAATAAACCTCATTTTCGAATGAAGTTGCATTGCCTGTTTCCTTCTGTATTCGAAATCGATAGCAAGACTTTTATTAAAAAATACCACAACTTCACCAAACATAAGTCCATTTTTTGTTCCCCCAAAAGAAAGAACATCCACTCCGGTGTCTGTAATCAATGTTTTGAAATCCACATTTAATGATGCTACTGCATTTGCTATTCTTGCACCGTCAACATGTAAAAACATATTATTCTTATGTGCAAAGTCGGCCAACTGTTTAATTTCCTCTGGAGTATAAATGGTCCCCATCTCAGTTACCTGAGAAATAGAAACAACTTTAGGCTGGGCATGATGCTGAAAACCTATGCTTTGCAAAAACGGCTTTATTTGCTCTGCCTTAATTTTACCATTTTCAGTTTCAATTTCCAGGATTTTAGAACCCAGGAACTTCTCTGGAGCAGCACATTCATCTTCATTTAAATGGGCGGTATGGGCAGCAACAATTGCATGATATGAGTTCATCAAGTGAGAAACACCCAACACATTTGCTGCAGTTCCATTATAAACGAAAAACACTTCTATATCACCACCAAAATTCTCTACAAATTTTTCCTTTGCCTTTATAGAGAATGGATCTTCCAGTTCACCATAAGCCTGATTATGACCTTGGTTTGCCTTTTGTAAGGCCTCCATAATTTCGGGGCAAACCCCCGACCAATTATCGCTTGCAAATGATTTACTTACTCCCATTTGTATTATTTTTTGTGTTATGATTTTTTATTTTTCAATAATTCTTTGGTCGATAAAAGTCCACATGCAGCATCTATATCCTGACCTCGTGAAGCCCTTATAGTTGTTAATAACCCCTTGTCTTTCAGTTCATTCTGGAATTCTACCAATCGTTTTTCATCAGTACCTATAAAATCGGCGCCGGGAATATTATGCCATCTGATAAGATTTATCCTACAACGTAATCCATTTAGCAAGCGGGCTAGCTCTTTTACATGCCGTGGAGTATCGTTCATGCCATGAAAAACAATGTATTCAAACGATATTCTTCTCTGACGACCAAAATCATGTTTACGAAGTTCATCTATTATATCCTGTATTTTATATTTATTATTTACCGGCATAATTGCGGAGCGTTCATCATCAAAAGGATTGTGGAGGCTTAAGGCCAGATGGCAATTTGAGTTTTCAATAAAATGCCGCATGGAAGGTATAACTCCAATTGTAGAAACGTTTACTCTCTTGGGACTCCACTCATAACCCCATTCGGAAGTAAGAATCTCCAAAGTATTCATTACATTTTCCAAATTATCGAGAGGCTCACCCATTCCCATAAAAACTATATTAGTAACAGTTTCAAATTCAGGAATACTCCTTAACTGGTTAACAATCTGATTAGTTGTTAAATGCGCCTGAAATCCCTGCTTACCAGTCGCACAAAATTTACAGCCCATCTTACATCCTACCTGCGATGAAACGCATAGTGTTTTTCTGTTTTCTTCAGGAATATAGGCAGCTTCGATAAATCTGCCATCTTCTATTTTAAAGAGATATTTTTTTGTTCCATCAACTGATGAAGACTCTTTTATTGGTTCTTCAAGTCCAACAACATATTCTTCACTTAATAATTCCCTTGCCTTCTTCGACAAATTTGTCATTTCTTCTATGCTGCTGATGTGATTTTTATATAGCCAATTCGTAATTTGACTCACAGCAAACGACGGTAAATCAAGGTCTTTTACTACAACTTCCAGTTGCGATTTAGTAAGTCCGAATAATTTTTTCTTCATTTTGCAAAGTTATAGCATTTGTTTAACAAAATGAATAAGGAAATTTTACATTTATCTCATAAAAAGGGTTTTAATGATATGCAACATATAGAATAGTTTTCTTTAGTTTGCAAACTAACATTATAAAATTGTTAATTGCTTTTTATCTAAATTTGTATAAAACTAATAATTACTAATATGAAGATACATATTCTCCAACATGCTAATTTTGAAACTCCCGGCTATATACTCGATTGGGCTAAAACAAAAGATCACAAAATTAGTTTTACCAATTTTTTTGAAGCTTTTACTTTTCCGTTTCCTACAGATATTGATATGTTAATAGTTATGGGAGGGCCCATGAGTATTTCTGATGAAGATAAATATTCATGGCTGGTTGAAGAAAAGGAATATATATCGGAAATGATTTCCAAAAGAAAAAAAGTAATTGGAATTTGTTTGGGATCGCAGTTTATAGCCGAGGCCCTGGGAGCCAAAGTATATGAAAATACACAAAAGGAAATTGGTTGGTTTAATATTAAGGGGCAGGCAGAAAATGATTTACTTAGCTTATTGCCAAAGGAAATTACCGCTTTTCACTGGCACGGGCAAACCTACGATTTACCAATAGCCTGTGAAAGATTATTTTCTTCAGACGCTACATTAAATCAAGGGTTTTTATACAAAAACAGGGTATTAGCAATGCAGTTCCATCTGGAAATAAAACCAGAAGGGGTAATCGACATTATCGAAGCCTGTAGAAATGATTTAACTGAAGGGGAATTTGTTCAATCAGAAAAAAATATACTTGCCGAAAAATCATATTTTCAGAAAAATAAAAGAATACTTTTTAAAATTCTCGATTTTATGGAAGAAGTATAATTTTCTTTAGCTTTAATTTTTAATCAATTTTAAAGTTGATATTCCTTTTTCGGTCTTTACTCTAACTATATACATTCCTGAATTTTGTTGAACACCATTATTATCGGTTCCATCCCATACTAGTTTAGTATCTGAAACATTTTCATATGATCTGACAGTTTGCCCGTTAGCATTAATAATTTCTACAAAAACAGTTTCAAAATTTTCCTTATTTATTTCGATATTTAATGTAGATGAAAATGGATTAGGATAACATTTAACTATATCTGTGTTGTTTATGTGTTTATCATCCGTATTTAGAAGTATTGATAAATCCAGTTTATACATTCCTCGCCCATAAGTAGCCGCAATTAATTTTCTAGTAGGATTATGCAACCTTAAATCGGTAACAATAATAAATGGCATTCCGGTACTAGTTATGTCCCAGGTTTCTCCCTGACTGGAAGTATAATAAACTCCCATATCGGTGGCAACATAAAGGTATCCAGGTTTTTCCGGATCAGTAACGATTTCATTTACAGGTGCTTCTGGCAGGTTTGCGGAAATATCTAACCATGTTTCTCCATTATCTTCCGACATTAAAACATGAGGGATATATTCGTCCCAGCGATAACCACTTAAAGTTACATAAACTTTGTTTTTGTCAAAAGGGTCGGCAGCAACCGAAGATATCCATCTTTCGGGAAGGTCATCCGAAATCTTATTCCAGCTAAGTCCTCCATCAGAAGTAAAGTATACAGTTCCATCATCACTTCCCGTATAAATATAGTCCTGATCTAAGGGTGAAACAGATATGGACGTAATGGTATTAAAAACAATATTTCCATTCCCTTGTCCATTTGTTAAATCTCCGCTAATGGCAGTCCATGATGCAGCATTATTAGTAGACTTATAAAGTTTCTGACTTGCAAAATAAAGTGTTGACGGATTTTGAGGATCGAAAACCAACGGGCTATTCCAGTTGAAACGGTTGTAACCGGAAATACCATTGGTTGCTGAGCTAAAGGATAAGCCACCATTTGTAGACCTTCCCAATCCTCCATATTGATACTCAGCATACACATAATTGTTATCGAGTGGATTTACTAAAACTCTAAATCCATCACCGCCAAAAATATTTTCCCAATCATCAAAATTCCCGCTTAGAGTCCGGTTTGTACCGTTGTCCTGCGCTCCTCCATATATACGCTCCGGATTTTGTTCATCTACTTCGCAAGTATAAAATTGTGTAATGGGCAGTTTTTCATTCCATATCCATGTATTTCCTCCATTTAGAGATGTATAAAATCCACCATCATTTCCCAGATATACTTTATTATTTTCAACAGGATCGATAGCCATGGCATGCTGATCTACATGAACAGTCCATGTAGCAATATTATTCCAACTACTTCCTCCATTGGTGGTTTTATAAGGGTAAAACCCAATCAGATAGGCTGTATTATAACTAACCGGATCGACTTTTACTCTACCGAACCACCAACCATAAGAAGCATAGGCATCCGGATCGATGCCATTGCCCGCGTTGATCCATGATTCGCCTGCATTTAGTGTTTTATACATTCCTTGAAAATATCCTATACTATCTGCATAAACTGCATATAAAACATCCGGATTTGATTTTGAAATATCTATTCCAATTCTGCCTTTTTCCGAAGAATTTGTTGGTAAACCATTTGTTAGTTCTGTCCAGTTTTCACCTCCATCCACAGATTTATAAATACCGGATGTAGGGCCACCATAACTTCTTCTGTCAGGGCGCCTTACTCTTTCCCACATGGCTGCATAAACTATATCAGGATTATTAGGATTCATAACAACATCGATAGCCCCTGTTGAGTCGGAGATAAATAGTTTCTGCTCCCAGCTTATTCCACCATCTTCCGTTTTAAATATACCACCCTGAGAGCCATCGGAAAACAATCTTCCCATAGCGGCAACATACAGTATATCTGGATTTTGCGGGTGTACCACCATTCGCCCTATGGATCCGCTATTTTCCAATCCAATTAGAGTCCAGTTTTCACCTTCATCGATACTCTTATAAATCCCTGTGCCATCATAAGCAAGAGATCCTCCTCCGGCATTTGCTTCACCAGTTCCAACATAAACTATGTCAGGATCTGATTCGGAAATAGCAATATCACCTATCGACATGCTTGCTTCCGAATCAAAGATTGGTTCCCAACTATTAGCTGAATTTGTACTTTTAAAAACACCACCAGCCGCGGTGGCAACATAAATTATTTGTGAATTCCCAGGCTGCAATTCGATATCAGTTATCCTTCCCTCAATATTAACAGGACCGGCAAACTGCCATTCCACAAAATTATTAGACTTTTCAGAAATCATTGCCTTTGCTTGTTTTACTGCAGTTAAATACTCACTATGATTAATGCTTTTAAAAGGAAAAGATCTTTGTTTATAAAACCAATCACTTGGATAGGATTTAGTTTTTTGCTCTGCCCTATTTAACAACATTAAACTTATTACTATTGAAAAAATGCCGGTGGCAATAAATGGAATTAATAGCTTTTTCATCTAAATTAATTTGAAAGAAATTATGAATTACAAATGTCATAAATAATCTTATAATTTAGGTATGTAAATTAATATATATTTGTCAAAAAAAATTTGTGGAAATAAAAGAAGCACATTATATCGAATGTCAACATTGTAATAACTCTTCATATCTTGTTCAGTATTTATCTGAATCAGAGAAAACTATGATGAGTTGTAACAAGAATATTGTACATTTTTTTGATGGTGAATTAATTCAAAAAACCGGCACGGTTAGCAGCCATGTTGTTTACTTAAAATCAGGATTTGCGAAACTATATCTGGAAGACAGTAAGCACAACGACTTAACCGTTAAGATAATCCGTCCTTGTGAGTTTTTCATTTCCCCAGGTATCTTTACCGATCATAAATATCATTTTTCGTTAAAAGCAATGGGGGATTGTCAATTGTGTTTTATTGAGGAAAAGACCATACGAGAGATTCTGGAGACTAATGCAAAGTTTTCCTTTGAGTATTTTAAAAATATTAATTCATTTCTATTGAGTATAGTTCAGAAGTTACATAGTATGGCTACTAAACAAAATACGGGAAAACTTGCAGAAACAATAAACTCAATTAATAGTGATATCTTTTGTGTTGGTTCGCAAAAATTAAAACTAAGTATTTCTGATATAGCTGAGTTAACGGGCATTAGCAGAGATTCAACAAAAAAAATCTTAAAATCTTTTCAGGAAGAAGGTTTACTAGAATATGACAATGGGTATTTAAAGGTCTTAGATAAACAAAAACTCATTCAAATTTCTAATAAAGGATAAAAAAAAGGCTCTCAAAATTGAGAGCCTTTTTTTTATATTTTATCAATCTACTATTGTTAAAACTAGTTCCAAATCAATAAAAAAATCGGATATACCATAGATGTAGGTATATCCGATTTTAATTATTTTAAAATATTTTGATTATAACCCTAATGCTGTTTCAGCCTGAGTTAATAATTGCTTGGCATATGCAAAGTTATGAACACCTTCACTCTTGTCTTCATAAAGAACCATAAAGTTCCAGAAAGCATTCCACTGTTCTTTTGGAAGAGAACAATACATTGGGTGTACACCATCTTCAGCAACGTGAATAGCACCTATTGCTTCTAAAGCAGCTTCAACTGCATGGTATCTAACCATAATTGCTTCTTGTTCTGCAGCGATATCTAATGCATCACCGTGACACTCGTTACACATTGCCATATCTGGTTCAAATGTGTGGCCTGCACCTTCTGCTTTTGATAAGTGACAGCCAGCGCAATCAGTATGATGATCTCTGTCGAATGGAGCACCTGGCATAGATCCTATATCAGCAGCAAACATATTTGCCTGAGGACCGTGGTGAGGACCAGCATGTGTACTATTAGTATAAACATGAGTAGCAACTGGTACATCAAATGTTACAAATAAAGTATCACCAACTAATTCCATAGTTCCATTAGGTCCTATAGAACCATGATTCTGATATATTGCAATATCATCACCTGTAAATGTTCTGTTATAAGTTGCATCTTCACTTCCATAATAAGAAGCAGCACCTCTTCTAGCCTGGTGACAAGTAGCACAGGTATTACCCATACCATGATCATAAGTAGCACCTTCAACAGCAACAGATACAACTGGGCTAGCAACGCTGCGCATTGGAGCGCCAATACCATCTTCTAAACTGCTGTGATCTGCATGGCAAGTTTGACAAGTTACTGGAGTAGAAACTGAAGCACCAATTTCTTCACCTGATCTTGCGAACTCAATAAAAGCATCACTTGAGTGACAACGACCACAAGAAGTGCTTGTTCCACGACCCCAAGATGAACCCGTTACGTGTTTCGTTTGATTAAAAGCAGTGTGAATATCACCCATGTTAACGGCCGTATGACACACTAAACAAGATACGTTTCCGTCAACGCCGTCTGTTCCGTCTGTTCCGTTTGTACCATCCGCACCAGCAGGGCCTGCCGGTCCCTCTTTGGTACATGATACCATCATTCCCATAACAAATACTATTGATAAAAGGAAATAACTAAAATAATTTCTTTTCATGATTACTAATGGTTTAATTAAATTAAATGTTAAAAATTACAAATTTTATTATGTTCAAAAATAACAATTAGTCAACTAGCTTTACAAAAACCACAACTGATATAATTGCCCTATGAAAATTAACTAAACTGAAAAATTATTGACATATCTCAATATTTTTTAATATAAATTATTGTAATGAGATAATATTTGCTATGTTTGTATTGAGAAATATACGAAAAAAAATTAGTAATTCTTCTTAAACATTAATAATTAAATATTTACATAAAATAGTATATGTTTACTAACGTTTTAAGATATCTTGAACCAGAGCAATTAAAGAAAATTGAGGAGATAAAGTTTCCTGTAAACTTTGCAAAAGGGGAAACAATATTTAAGCAGGGAGCACCCTTAACGCACGTTATTGTAATAAATAAAGGCTTGCTTAAAGTATATCTTGAAGACAAGGAACTGCACAGTATTATTATAAGATTAATTAAGAGTGGAGAGATAGTTGGAGGTCCCGGATTTCATACCGATTACCGCCATCATTTCTCTTTAACAGCACTGGAAGATACCGAAGCATTTTTTATTGATGTGATGCAATTCGAAAATTGCATTTTGGAAAATTCCACTTTCGCCATAAAGTTTATTGCCTATTTAAACAGAGGGCATATTGGTTTGTTTAATAAACTAAGAGTATTTGAACACAAACATATGAACGGAAGAATGGCTTCTACTCTTTTATATTTGTCGGAACAGATTTATGAAGCCGATGAATTTGAAACCGAACTATCACGTCAGGATATAGCAGACATGTCGGCAATGACTAAGGAAAGTTCGATTAGAATTATTAAAAACTTTAAAGATTCGAGTATTATAGAATGCAATAATAACTACTTTAAATTATTGAATAAAGAGCACCTTATCAATATAATGGAAAATGGATAATTAAAATACTTTTAAAATTAATCCAACTCCTATATTAGTAAATAATATATCCCGATCTTTATACATAAATCCTTCATAATTAGTAAACCCAAACTTCAATTTTGAATAAGTTAAATCGAAATTCAAATCCATAGAAACATATTTATTAAATTCATAAATCAAGTTAGCACCTCCTTTAAATGCCAGCCCGTAATCTTTCGATGAGGTTATGGTAAAATACGATGGGCCATATAAATAATACTCAGGGAAAAATAATTGATAAGGTGTTTTTCCATACATCACACCTAATAGTATTTTTGGATTAACATTGAGTTTATCATTAACTTTTATTTTATAAGTAGTTCCTAATAAAGTTGTACTCAAAGAATACGAATCTGATCTTATGTACACATCTAAAAGAAAATTATCATCATTTACCATTGCCGCACCTAATTCACTTGTATTTACTGGATGGAATGTTTGATTAAAGTCGAGAACTAAACCAAATTTCTGGCTAATATTCCATGTTAATTCACTACCAAAGGAAATTCCAGTTTGTGTATAACTGCTCTTTGTATAATCATTTCCCGCATAAGAACCCAGGGGAGTTGATAAATTGCTTCTGAGAGAAAAACTAAGTTTTGCATCCTGAGCATTGGAAAATAAACTGAAAATTACTGCTAAAGTTATTAATAATGTTCTACGCATACTTTTGTCTATATCTGGATAAATTGCAAATCTAACAGATTTTTAAATCGATTTCAGCATAATTGTAATTGATAATATTTCTATTTAATTAGAAAAGTTCTTAAAAAATTAATTATTATTGTATACCAAATAATTACCAACAATACATCTTTAAATTTATAATTTGATATGAATAAGGATTTTACTTATATCGACGCTATAATATTTGGACTTTATGCTCTGATAATCATTGCAGTGGGTCTATATGCCTCACGAACAAAAAAAGGTAATGAAAAAACTGCACAAGACTATTTTCTTGCTGGCAAAACACTTCCGTGGTGGGCAATAGGTGCTTCACTTATTGCCGCTAATATATCGGCAGAACAATTTATTGGCATGTCGGGTTCAGGATTTGCAGTTGGTTTAGCAATAGCAAGTTACGAATGGATGGCAGCCATAAGTTTATTAATAGTTGCCAAGTATTTACTCCCCATTTTCATAAAGCAGGGTTTGTATACCATACCTGAATTCATTGAAAAAAGGTTTAATACAAATCTCAAGACAATTCTGGCAATTTTCTGGATTGCACTCTTCATTTTTGTGAATCTTACTTCAGTATTATTTTTAGGAGCTATGTCGTTGGATACAATCATAGGGGTTGGTGATGGCACAACTATACAATATTTTATTTATGGCTTAGCTTTGTTTGCTTTGGCTTATTCATTATGGGGAGGACTTTCTGCTGTGGCCTGGACAGATGTTATTCAGGTTATTTTACTTGTGGTTGGAGGACTGATAACAATATTTATTGCTCTTGACAAAGTAACAATCGATGGTGGCATTGTCAACGGTTTCAACCATATTTATGATGTTGCCGGAGATAAATTTCATATGATAATAAAAAAGGAAAACCCTGAGTTTATTAACCTTCCGGGTATTGGAGTGCTAGTTGGTGGATTGTGGGTAGCTAATTTATACTATTGGGGTTTTAATCAATATATCATTCAAAGAGCCCTGGCAGCTAAATCGTTAAAGGAGGCTCAAAGAGGACTTGCTTTTGCAAGTTTTTTAAAACTGATAATTCCACTTATTGTTGTTATTCCGGGTATTGTGGCCTATGTAATGTATTATCAACCGGAAGGTACAGCAGTTATTGCCGGAGTAAAAGATGTATTTACCAACGCTGATGGAAGCTTAATTGTAGACAGGTCATATCCATGGTTAATAGGCACATTCATACCAACAGGTATTAAAGGATTAGTTGTAGCAGCCCTTTCCGCTGCTATTGTCTCATCATTAGCTTCTATGCTAAATTCAACATCCACCATATTTACAATGGATATTTATAAACCCTATATTAATCCAAAAGCAAATAATAAGGCTTTGGTTAAAACCGGAAGGCTAAGTGTGTTATCAGCCATGATAATAGCAGTTTTAGTTGCTCCTCAACTTGGGTCCTTACCTCAGATGTTCCAATATATTCAGGAATATACCGGTATGGTAAGTCCTGGAATATTAGCAGTTTTCCTTATGGGTATTTTCTGGAAAAAAACATCTGCAAAAGCAGCAATAATTGGAGTAATATGCTCTATACCAATTGCATTAGGCTTTAAATTACTTCCATTGGAAATGCCTTTCCTCGACCAAATGCTCTATACCTTTTTAATAAGTATTGTAATTATTATTGGAGTATCTCTAAGTTTTGGCGATGGTGATGATAATCCAAAAGCAATTCCACTTTTTAAAAGCACTTTTGTAACCGACAAGATATTTAATATTAGTGCTTATACTGTACTAACTATTGTAGTTTTATTATATGTGATATTCTGGTAGTCTAACTAAATAACATTATTTTCACTTACTAATATTTGCCCAATCAAGGCAAATAATAAATTGCCTTCAGCAAATACATTTGATTTATGCTTTTGTACAGTTGTGATAATACTTTTACATTATAAAATAAAAAATCAAACAGATGAAATTAAAAAAATTAATGTATTTAGTAGTCATTTCACTAGGTGTAATGATATTAATGAGCACAACCTGCAAGAAGGATGATGACCCTTCAGGTTGTTCAGGAGTTGCTTCAGCAACCTCAACAGGTGAAATATCGCAATCGTTTTGTTTCGACGAGGTCACATCCTTCACATACGACCCTGAAAATTATATCTCTTTTTGGGCAAAAGAAACATCAACTGATTATGGTTTTGACATGAGTGTTTATGCTCAAAACGACCAAAGCATTACTCCTGGCACATATCAATGTGGACCAGATAATCCCGGATTTGTAGAGTTGATAACAACACATGATGGGGATTTTTACAAATCAAAATCAGGAACAGTAACAATTACAAGCGCCAATGCAACAAGCATGAGTGGTAGTTTTAATGTAACTTGTGAAGGTTATTATAGTAAGAAAACGATTAATTTCTCAGGAACATTCTCGAACTAATTGATAATTAAATTTTACAAACCGTTGTATCATTTGATGCAGCGGTTTTTTTATGTTCAAATGTTTTATAGCGAATAAATCCCGTTAGGGATAATATGCGGGTAGAAAATGGAATCATAAAATTTTCAATTCCGTCCCGTATGGGACGGGATATTTGAATAAAATCATTCTACCCATATTAGGCTCCTAACGGAGCCTAAAATAAATGTATTTTCCTGGTACATCTGGATTTTTAATACCTCTTTATCAAATGCGGCAGAGGATATTTATTGGCCTAATGCAAATCCAATTGATGAATCATATAAAGCGAATGTTCGACTGTTTTTAAAATCTCGTCCATATATTCGTTAACCGCTTTTGTGCTTCCCGGCAGGCAGTAAACCAATGACTTACCTATTAAACCTGCAACCGACCGACTAATAAGTGCAGCAGGCTTTTCAGCACCATATTTCATTCTGATCAAATCCATAATACCCGGAATTTCCTTGTCGAACATTGGTTTAACAACATCAGGTGTTATATCTTTTGGACCGATACCTGTTCCACCTGTGGTGAATATAAAATCGAAATTTGAGTTTACAGCCTCATTAATCGCAGCTTTTAACTTCTCTTCGTTATCAGGTATTAATGTATAATTGATTTCAGATAATCTTCCGTTATTATCCCAAAAATCTTTTACCCTTTGCTCGATAATTTTTCCACTTTTATCTTTATATATTCCTTCGAAGGCCCTATCGCTAAGCGTAATAATTTTTGTTTTAATAACTCTTGGTTCATAAACAAACTCATCACCTTCTTTAACTTCTCCCTGTTTCA
>PKTA01000095.1 GCA_002869365.1 Marinilabiliales bacterium
AATAAGCCAGTTTTTGTAGTAAGTTCACACCCCCTTTTGAGTGCAGATATATAATTCTGAACCTCTTTAGCTTGAAGTGATTTAAATGCATCTAGATTTAATTCCACCTTATATAAATCATCATGGGTTGTGATTATATTCTCAATCGCAGAACTATCTTTTGCTTCTTGTAATCCAAGTGTATTTATCAAGATATTTTGATTTGGGATAGTTGATGCTATTCCCTTTAATTCAGCCAAAGCTGCATGAGCTGAAGGTAATTCTTTAAGAACTTTTTTAGTTTCCAAATCAATGTTTAATGGTAATTCGGTTAATCCCCAAGTAGTCATTTGTAAACTTTTTTTAATAATCTTTACAAAGATAGTACATTATGTAAAGAAATCACCAAAATCTATACATTTAAAATTAGATATGTATAGGAAATGTTATTATTTATGCTCAACAATTTTGGGATAAGTACCTTTTGTTTTGTTGTGGTGATATATCTCAAAAAATGATTTACCGATTATCTCTTAATAAATTTATCATTCATAACTTTATCATTTACCATAATCCTAACAAAGTAAATTCCCGGCTTGTAGGTTGATACATCAATTAAATTATTGCCAATATCCAGATTCCTTGTTTTCAGCAATATGCCATTTTCAGAATACAACTTGATAATAGATTTTTCTTCTGTAGTGATATTAAAATTATCCACAACTGGATTAGGATAAATAAGACTCCTTTGTTCTATAGGCTTATCATCAATACCGACAGTACTATTTAATTTGGCTATGAAATAGTCGGGGCTATTGTTTGAACTATTAGCATTTACTAATGTATTTGCACCAAATGCTATTGATGTACTATAAAAAACACCTGTTATAAATGCATTACCCTCATTATTTGTTGATATCGATAATCCATAATCCAGATCGTTTCCACCGGTAGCTGTTGCCCAGTTTACAATACCATCATTATTTATCTTTGCAACAAACACATCGCCGTACTCTAAATTATTATTTGTAATAGAAATTGAACCATCAAAACTTAAAATACTACTTTCAAAAGTGCCGGTAATTAAACAATTTCCATCTTTATCAACTGTAATAGCGTATGATTCATCATTTTGATCACCTTGTGGTGAAATTACCCACTCGGGGTTACCCCCATTATCATACTTAATTGTAAATATATTAAGAGATGAATTGCCCGTAAGTTCTAATCCAGAGAAAGAAACAAATAAACCTGAAAAATTGCCGGTAATAAAAATATTATTATCATTGTCCACGTCGATATCCTGAGCAAAGTCATCACCATTTCCCTGGGCATTTCTCATCCAGCTTATATTTCCTTCATATCCAAACTGAACAAGTAAATAATCATATCCTCCTGAATTTATGTAAGTTGTAACCCCTAAAGTGATTTCGCTACTACTAAAGGCTCCAATAAAATTAATATTTCCGGTATTATCGAAAACAACGCCAATTCCGGTATCTTCTGAATTTCCACCGTATCCTTTTGCCCAAAGGACTTCTCCTGCAGAATTATATTTTACAATAAAAAAATCATCAGCAAACTGATAAGAATTTGTAAGTGTTATGGAACCGAAAGTCACAGTATTACCTGAGAAATTTCCGGTAACAACTATATCCCCATTGGAATTTATATCAACATCCTATCCACTGCAATTACTATCACAGTTTGCAGTTGTGGCCCATAAAACATTCCCATCAGTGTCAATCTTCATAACATAAAAGCAATTAGCCCCATCTCCCGCATTTGGATTAGTCAAAGTAAATGAACCAAAACTAATTGATTCACTTCTAAATGCTCCTGTTATAACAATATGATTATCTGCATTGATTGACATATTATTTACAAAATCAAGACTTGTACCACCATAGGAATTAGCCCACAGAACATTACCATTCGGATCGTATTTAACAACAAAAATGTCAAAGCCACCAACATCTGTAAGAGTAATATCTCCAAAAGTAATCGACTCTCTAAAATATCCAGTGCTATAAGTATTTCCGTTATTATCATTGCAAACGCCAATGCCATAATCATATAATGAACTTCCTGCTGAGTTGGCCCACAACCAGTTTGGCGTTTGAGCGCTTGATTGTGATATACTAAATGTGAAAGTAAAAAATAGGGTTGCTAAGGCAAAAAACTGATTTTTAATTTGACCTGAGAAAAACATAACGAATGATTTATAATTGATAAAATATTATTTACACTGCTTATATCGCCTCAATTAACTGATATGTTTAGTCTCTTTCTCCATTTCTTTTAGAGCATTATTGGTAAATGGAAACCTTTTAAAATTTAGCCTTCGAATAAAATATAGCGGCTATGTAATTTAATATCAATTAATTTGATCAGTAAATATAGTAAATTTCATATAAATATCAAAACATTTAATTACTTATTGCATTAAAACAGAGAGGTAATTGTAACCCAAATTTGATAATATTGAACAGTTAAGAACAATTTATACAATTCGATGTATAATTTTATCCATCTTCAAATAAGGGTAAGGCTACGTCTTTAGGGAAGGTTACACAATAATCAAAATGATAATCTAAAACAGTACAAAATGTAAAAGAAAATGAATAAATACTGATAAAAAAGGAGTGTATACAGATAATACTAACCTTTAAAAAACAAAACAATAGCATAACAAACCTAATAATCCCCTTAACACATATTCCAATCTCTGGTTTTATCAACACCTGATTCAGACTTTGGGTTACGCCCAATCCGAATATTTAATTGTTAGGCAACGCTTTTATTCATCTCTTGTTTTATCTGTTTTATCATTCTTTTAAAATCTTGAATTACTAAAATTGCAAAAATCGACCACGGTATCAGGGATAATAAGGACATTGTCATTCCAAGCATTCCGGCAGTAGCAGGCACCAACATTAAAAACCCAGATGTTAAACCAATATAGGCAGTTGATTTTCTGAATTTATTATTTTTAATCATAGCTAGAAAAAATAATATTAGGGCAACTCCATTTAACACATAGTAAACTGAATATGATGTACCTTTCCAAATCGAGAGTAAGGTCTGACCTGAAGCAATTAATAATCCTTTTTCGTGTTCTGTGGATGCATTTAGATATTGGTTGCTTATTGATAACATTTCAAGTGAAGTGTTTGAAGGAAAATATAATGTAAGTCCTATTAATCCAATTATGAAAGCAAACAAACTTA
>PKTA01000202.1 GCA_002869365.1 Marinilabiliales bacterium
TGATTATGTCCTTGTAAATCCAGCTAACTCAGGTCTTGGTGCAAGTACAGTAACAGGAACAACTCTTAACTGGGATATTCCAGAAACTTTACCTACTACCCTCAATTATAAGATAAGAGTTCGTACAGAAGATAATAGCATTGTTAAGATAAGTAATAAGCGTTTTAATTTAACTTCCACAACAGGTACATTTATTGATGTTCTTCAACCAAATGAAAGTGGTATTAAATGGGCTGTTGGGACAGAACACCTCATTTCATGGAATACTGATATCCAGGAAGGCGTTTTTGTTGAATTATTGAAAAAGAATACTGCCGGTGATTATGTCCTTGTAAATCCAGCTAACTCAGGTCTTGGTGCAAGTACAGTAACAGGAACAACTCTTAACTGGGATATTCCAGAAACTTTACCTACTACTCTCGATTATAAGATAAGAGTTCGTACAGAAGATAATAGCATTCTAAAGATAAGTAATAAGCATTTTGATTTAATTGCTACAACAGGTACATTTGTTGATGTAGAAAACCCTGTTGCTGGTGATAAATGGAAGAGAGGAACTGAACACTTAATTTCATGGAATGATGACCTTCCGGGAGATGTTGTTGTTGAATTAACTAAAAAGAATACAGCAGGAGATTGGGTTGCTGTTGGAGGATCAACAGGGTTAGATGGTAATCCAGTACCTGGCTCTACTTTAAATTGGAACATTGACGAGAATTTAGCTCCTGGCAATTATAAGATTCATATTTATGCTGATGATGATAATGATATTGATGTTTATAGTAGCAAATTTCAAGTGGTTTTAACCATTGGCAGTGTTTATGCCATTTATCAACCTATGGGAGGTGAACAGTGGGAAGAAAATAGTTCTCATTTAATTTCATGGAATGATGATTTAACAGAAGGTGTAATACTAACACTATTGACAAATAGTAGTGGATCATGGGTAGAAGTTCCAGGTAACACAGGATTATCGACTACTCCAGTTGAAGGAACTACATTTAGTTGGCCAATAGTTGATTTTAATGGTTCCATTACTTATGGTAATCATTATAAAATCAGGATAGCTTCATCGGAAGACCCTAATGTGAAGAGTGAAAGTGGTAAATTTAGTATTATACAGCCAGTAATAATGTCGGCTTTCCCTAATCCTGCAAACCAAAGTTTTACTCTTTCAGTGGGTAATACTATAAAAGGAAAATATACAGTAGAACTATACGATCGTTATAATAACCGCATAATGGAAACTGAAGGTAATGCGCAGGTTTCTAACAAATTGAAAGTTTCAACCAGCGAACTTAGCGATGGTATATACTTCATGATAGTTACTTCAAATAATGAAAGAACTACTAAAAAAATTGTTGTTAATCACAAATAACAATGCCAACTAATTAAGTATTTATGTAAAAAAAACCTGTTAAGTTTAAACTTAACAGGTTTTTTTGTTTTATAAGTATTGAATTATAATATTATTGGGCTGGTTTGTAACTACGGTAGTTTTATCAATTAAAAAACACAAGACCCTTGTCTAATTCTTTGTAGTTAATTTAACCAGGAACAACAGCCTATACTAAGTTTAATACTTGCTAATAATTGAGTAAATATTACTCCATTTTTCATCTGATATTTTGGCTCCAACATCCTGAATTACAGTCCCTGCTAGCAAAGAGCCTAATTTTCCACAATATTCAAAATCTTTCCCCTGAACAAGACCATGTAAGAATCCTCCTGCATATAAATCTCCTGCTCCGGTAGTATCAACAACAGTAGTTTCTATAACGCCTATTTTTATTTTTTCATCGCCACGCTTAATAAAAGATCCTTCTTTACCTACTTTAACAACAGCAATTTCAACCATTTTGGCAATTTCATCCAATGCCTCTTCGGGTTCCAATCCGGTAAAAGCCTTAGCTTCTTCTTCATTGGCAAAAAGAATATCCACATATTTTGAAATCATCTCCTTAAGGAAATCGAGATTGGCTTCAACAACATTATAACTAGCCAAATCCAGACTTACTTTAAGCCCATTTTCTTTTGCTAATATTAATGCCCTCTCAATGAGTTTATTGTTAAAAACCAGATAACCTTCAATATGTAGTATATCATGTCCTATAAACTGCTCAGCCTTCAAATGAATATCATTTAACTCAACAGCTGCACCTAAATATGTTCCAAAAGTTCTCTCTCCATCCAAACTAATTAAGGTACTTGCTAAGCCGGAAGGATTTTCACCAATATTTAATAGAGGAATAATATTACTTTTCTTGAGATCATTAATAAAGAAATCACCTGTTTCATCTTTACCAACAGTTCCAATAAACGAAGTTTCAGTACCTAATCTTGCAAGTCCATGAATAGTGTTCGCTGCAGAACCTCCGGAGGCCATACTTTTTCTTAGCCCACTACTTTTTTCTGCTATTAAATCTTTTATATCGCTTTCTACCAGTTGCATGCTGCCTTTGGGAAGATTTAATTCGGATAATAATTCATCTTTATCAATTTGTATCAATAAGTCTACAAGAGCATTTCCGATGCCTAATATTTTTGCCATAATTTAATTTTTTTGCAAATTTAAGTTATTTGAATTTACTTTAGGATTCGATAGTTATTAAATTTGCAATTATTACTTAAGAGTTCTTAATTGATTATTATCTTTCCTGAGGAAACTCCTTTGTCACTAATGGTTTTAAGTAGGTAAAGGCCTTTGGATAATTTAGGCAAATCTATTTTCGCCTTGCAATCAGGTATACAATCAATTGTTTGGTTTAAAATTAGCCTACCATGATAATCGTATAGTATAATCTTGAATTCCCTAACATCTTCTAAATAAGAAACTGTAAAGGTTCCCCTATTCGGATTGGGATAAATAATATAATTTTCACTGTTTACTTCCCCTATACCTTCAGGGTCAACAAAAGTAATATTTACCTCCCCTTGATTTGTGCACCCATTAATAACACCAATAACAACATATCTAATAGTACTTCCCGGAGGATTGTCTTCATAGTAAACATTTATATTTCTATATTTAGAACCAGTCGACCAATAATAATTATCGAAGCCTTCTCCAGCAACTAATTCTATATTCTGGAAGGGGAAAATATACAAATCATCTCCAAGGTCGATGGGAGTATCCAAACCATATACTGTTGTACTATCAATGGCTATACTTTGGCAATTATTAACATCATCAGTAATAGTATATTTTATTAAATGTTTTCCAGTTCCTGCCAAAGAAGGTTTAAATTGATTACCAACTATTCCAGCACCTGCAAAATCTCCTCCATCCGGGAACCCAACAAGAGTTTCCGCCGGGTCATTTATACAATAAATTGGTAATAAGCCGGTAAATGAGGCCTGTTCAACAGTGAAAATATTAATCTTTATTGAGTCATTGGATTTACATCCATCCGATGACTCTCCTGTTAATATTACCAAGGTATCTGATTCCACTATCATACTTATTGTACTGGTAGTATCTTCAGTACTCCATAAGTAGGTTTCAGCGCCTGATGCAA
>PKTA01000041.1 GCA_002869365.1 Marinilabiliales bacterium
TGATAAATACTGGCTGAGGCAGTTCTTGAGTGGTCGAAAGCCACAATAAATTATCCAAAATGGCTATTTGATATGGATTAGACTGGGTTCCATCACCAACAGGCACTATACCTTGAGCAAATAATCCCGAATTTATTAAAATCATAATAAATAATATAATCTTAAATTGTCTCATAGTTTATTGTTTTAGTTTATAATGCTATAGTAGATATAAATAACATCAATGAAACACAAAACTCATTGTTGTGTTCCATAAAAATATCATTGTAATCATTTATTTACCAAAGTTTTAATGGCTAGTGTAACTGTTCTAGGATTATATGTATACAAGTAGTTATTATTAGTGCTAATTAAAATTTACCTACTGTTTTCTAAAACAGCGGATTACAATGTTTAAAATTCGGATGGTTCTCACATTTGGCAGAATTGAAATTATCATTCAAACGCATTTCACAACTCTCTATTTATTATGGTAATTAAGCAAGTTTTTACTTTGTTAAGATGGCCACTTAATACCAGACAGATGTCAGTAATAGGCAGGCTTTATTGACCCCCAAGGATATTTTGCAAAATAATGGCCAATAACCAGTGACCAACAACCAATGGCTACTTTTTCATTATCATTATAGAGAAACAAATATTACATTTGTTGGGTATATTCAACAACACTAAATCGATATGAAAAGTCTTACTATTGCCTTTCTTGTATTTTTCTTTTTACTGACAAATACATATGCTCAAAAGTATGAAGCTGAAAAAGGCAAAGCTCACAAACAAGCAAGAGTTAGTATATTATCAAAAACACAAATTGAACCTGACAGAACAGTTTTTAAACGACCCAATAAAAACTGGAAACCTGAAAACTGGAGTTTTTCCAAAACCAATATTATTTATCAGGAAGAATCAAAGGCTAATGCAAAAGAAAGTTATGGACCAAGAATCAACTCTCCTGTTCCCGACACATCCTTTACAGGATTAATTGATAACGGGACTTCCATACCACCTGATGTTAATGGCGCTGCAGGTCCGAATCATTTAATGCAAACCCTTAATCCACAAGTACGTATAACCGATAAGGCGGGTATTGATTTATTTACAACATCTCTTTCCAACTGGTGGGAACCAATGCCCGGTAATGGAGGTACATTTGATCCCAAGATTGTTTACGATCCTTATGAAGACAGGTGTATTATGATTACTCCCAGCGGATCAACTTCCACTACATCGAGAATTTATGTGGCAGTAAGTACAACCTCTAACCCTCTCGATTATTGGAATTATTACTGGTTTGATACAGATACCGACAACATTTTATGGTTCGACTATCCCAATTTAGGTTTTAACAAAAAGTGGATAAGTATAGGCGGTATTATGAGAAACTCTGCTTTCGAAGCAGTTGAATTTGTGGTTTTTACCCTGGATAAAAATGCTGCATTTAATGGTGATGAGGATATTAGTTTAAATAAGTTTACCACTGGTCTGGGTTCTGCTATTGTACCGGCTTTTACCTATGATGATGATGAAGAAAACCTTTACTTAATATCAACGGGTGATGGTAACGATAATGGTTCTGGTTATATAAATCTTTTCACACTTAGTGGTACTGCAGAAGATCCTGTTTTTGAACTGGAAGGATCCATCGGAATTCCGGAACCATGGGAAAACTGGTCCTATGAAAATCATGGCGACTTTCTACCTCAACTGGGCAGTAGCGAAAAACTAAACAGTGTTGATGCCCGCATGCATACCATGATTTTTAGAAATAATAAATTGTGGGCAGTACATCATATTTATCTGCCTGCTGACGACCCGCAATATACTGCCATACAATGGTGGAACCTTGATACAAATGGTGTTATTTTAGAGAGAGGCAGGATAGAAGATGAAAGCCAGGAATATTCTTATGCATTTCCTAGTATAGCTGTTAATGCCAATGAAGATGTTCTCATAGGGCATGGTGTATTTTCAGAAAATATTTATGCAAGTGCAGGCTATTCCTATAAAGATCATATTGATGATGCAGGTAGTATGCGCGATGTATATATTTACAAAGAAGGCCTGTCGTCATATTATAAAACTTATGGTGGTGATAGAAATCGTTGGGGTGATTATTCATCAGTATCAGTTGACCCAGTTGAAGATATTGATTTTTGGGCAGTACATGAGTATGCCGAAACAGCTACAGGAAACAGTATATGGGGAACATATTGGGCTTTTGTAAAGCCTTCATTTATTCCGGTGGTTGATTTTGAAGCCAACGAAATACTAATTCCTACAGGAGAAGCCATTGATTTCTCAGACTTAAGTTTAGGAGTGCCAACTAACTGGGAATGGAGTTTTGAAGGTGGAACACCTGCCACTTCAAATATGCAAAATCCGGAAGGCATATTATTTGATCAGGAAGGTAGTTTTGATATAACACTTATAGCCTCTAATAGTTTAGGAAGTGATACTCTTACCAAAGAAGATTATATAAGTACCAGTTCGAGTATTTTACCTGAGGTAGATTTTACTTCAGATATTACCGCTGTTTGTACCGGCAAAGAGGTGAAGTTCACCGATTTATCAGAATACAGCCCGATAAACTGGGAATGGCAATTCGACCCCTCCAGTGTTACTTTTATAAATGGTACAGATGAATACAGTCAAAATCCGGAAGTAGTTTTTAATGAGGCTAATTTGTATTCAGTAACTCTTACCGTATGGAATTTAAATGGGAGTTCATCTGTTACTAAATTCGATATGATTTCTGCGGGCGGTTATACATTGCCATATATTGAGTCTTTTGAAGAGGAAACCTATAAGCCTGACGATTGGTTAATTGAAAATCCCGATGAATCGGTTACATGGGAACTGGAAAATATTGGTGGCACCAGCCCAGGTAATCAGGCCATGGGAATGCAGTTTCAGTCATATTTAATTGGAAAATACGACCGACTGATAAGCCCTCCTTTAAATTTTACTGGTTCTGCCGATGTAATCCTGGATTTACAACACGCCTATGCTAATAAGTATATGCCAATATCCGACTCCTTAAACATTTATATCAGTCCTGACTGCGGTTTAACATGGGAAAGAGTTTTCACTGCAGGTGAAGATGGAAATGGTTCTTTTGCCACTCATGAACTTACAGATGATTTCTGGCCAGAAATTTCTTCCGATTGGTGTGGAGAAGGCTGGGGTGCTGATTGTATTTCATTAAATCTCGACAATTGGGATTTTATGCATGACATACAAATTGCATTTGAAACATATAGTTCAATTGGCAACCCTCTGTTTATCGATAATATTTCAGTTAGCACAACATTATCAACAGATGAAAAAATAAAGAACGAGAATGAGATACTGGCTTTCCCTAATCCATCAAATGGGAGTATATCTGTAAAAATTCCTGAAAACACTAAGGTGGACGAATTATTATTGATTAATAAATTGGGGCAAATAGTTTTAAGAAAAAATATCGATCCTAATCAGCGCCTTATCAATATTGAGGAAGATGCCAGTAGGTCAAAAGGAACATATTTGCTGGTGGTTAAAGGTCCTGAAATTTCAAAAAACATAAAAGTAGTTTTATTTTAGAAAAGCCTCTTACTCCAATACTATTATTATTGGAAAATTAATTTGCCAGTATCCATATTTGGAATATCGTTGTATTAATCAATTTACTTTGATAAATATCAATTATAATTTAATTGATATTCTATCAAATTTGATACTTTTATAGTGAAAAAATTAACACACTATGTCTGATAATCTTAATGATCACAATGCAAAGGCTAAACTGCTATATGAGAAGATTTACAATTTATGGAGCCATGTTGGTATTAATGATGATGGCGAAGAATATCGTTATCCTAATTCCAGAAGTGAGGTAAAAAAGTCGAAAAAAATTCTCAAGAAAATTCACAAACTAGATGTAGATGATGACTACGTTATTGAGTGGATAGAGTACATTGAAGAAACAGTAAAAACTGCGGACACAAAATATCCAAAATACAAGGATAATATAATTACTGCCTTAGTTTTTTGTTTATTAAGCATAGTTGGAATTGGCATTTTAGTAAGTATTAATACTTATAAATATCCTGAAATAAAGTATAATCCCGAATGGTTTGTCACAACTAAATCAACTGATTTACTTTGGAATACAGTAGAAAATAAAGAAGATGATGTTGATATTAAAACGAAAGTCCGCATCCCGAAAGGAAGCAAACTAAAGCCTATTGCACTATTAAATAATAAATGGTTTCAGGTAGAAACATCTGATGGACAAAGAGGCTTCGTTCCATTTGAATTCTTAAAAGGTAGCGATAAAGTAAAAGCAAAAAAAACCGTATGGACCTTCAAAAAAATTGGTGGCGACAGAATTGATACTATACAAGCAGGAACTTTAGCGAAAGTAATTAGTAGGAAAACGGAGAAACTAAGATATAAAACTGAAAGTTTCCTTAAAGTAAAACTGGATGATGGTCGTACCAGATGGGTTGTGGAAAAGAATTTTAATACTTTGATATTTGATAGTATCCCAGAACTTAATCCCGAATATAATTTTGAAACTACCAATAAAGCAATTCATAAAAATATCATCGGCGATTCATTAGAAGGAATAGAAAAAAAATATGGGCCTGCAACTTCTTATTTCAAAACAAAAAATAACTATCAGGCATATTTCAAGCATTTATATGTTTATTCCGGAAAAAATAAATACAGAGGCCTTATTGTAAATATCAACGAAAACAATGTTGCCGATAGCAGTAGATTATTGCATCGTACCGGCAGGAATTTTTACGCTAAATTACCACTTGTAAGTCAGTTAAGGGGACTAGAAATTACAAAAGCCTTCAACTATCAGTTTTATCTTGATAATATTCCCAAAATGCAATGGTGGGAAGATTTTAAAGCTTATTCCGGATGGTTTACACGGTTGATTGCCTGGGCAATTAAAGTGGGTTTATTTGGATTGTTTTTGCTTTTATTTTATTCTATGGGAAGACTTATTGCCGGTCCATTCATGCAATTTTTTTCTTATACCAGATTTTTAGGTAACTCGTCAGTGAAATTTGTAAATTTCATGATTATTCTAATAATTACTTATTTACTTTATTTATATATAGTTCTTGTTGCAGATCAGTGGTTTTTCATTGGTATATTGGCCGTTGGAGTTGCATATTATTGGTATGGAATGCATTCATACACTTTAACTATGGATCGCTGCCCTTCATGTCATACAATTTATTCGGCAATAGATATGGGTACAACAGAGGATGGTACTTCAAAAAGCACAAGTACACAGAAAGTAGATGAATATGTAGGAACATCTGTATCCTATAGTGGTAGTACACGAGTGAATCAAAGAAATTATATTAGGTGGAATAAACGTACTACTGATGTTTATAGAAATTATACCAGAAACAGAATGTGTAAGACTTGTTATCATGAGTGGGGAGTACAAATGGCCGAAAAAATTGGTTCATCTACTTCATACGATTAATCGGATTCTCTTTAAAACCAACATAATTTAAGGCATATTTCCAGGCGCTGTTTTAATAAAAAGCACTCTTTTTAAAATCGAAAATTATAACAATATTGGAGGTTTCCTTAAAAAAATTCATTTATAATTTATTAAATATCTGTGGCTTAATTATTAACTAGTTTTGTAGATATTTTTGGTGCACTAAAATAATTCTATGAACGATCAAATTAAAAAATCCTATAACGAACTGGTTGAACTAAAATATCAATTGTATAATAGCCTTTTCCTAACATTACCTTTAGATGCGGTAGAGCAAACAGGGCTTTTGCTTCCACTGCTTCAAAAAGTATGTGAAACCGGATTCGAAGAAGGGCTTTCTCCAGAAGTAATCATAAATGAATTTTTTAAAGAGCACAAGGCTCATTTTAATGAAAGAGATCGGATTTCTTTTTTATTCAAAGTAATACA
Source organism: Marinilabiliales bacterium (assembly GCA_002869365.1). Classification (GTDB taxonomy): domain Bacteria; phylum Bacteroidota; class Bacteroidia; order Bacteroidales; family F082; genus BM524. The sequence continues at coordinate 5,942 of PKTA01000041.1, forward strand.
ATATGTAGAAAGGCAGATAGTATTAATTGATGCTTTGGAAGAGTCGGCATATAGTAGAATTCACAATATTGGTGATTCCGACTCATGGGCAAGAATAAGCGACAAAGTAAGAAACAAAAACCTGGATGACAGGATGAAGGAGGTGCTTTCAACTTTCGGAATCAGGGTTGTACTTACTGCTCACCCTACACAATTCTATCCCGGTCAGGTATTAGCTATTTCATCTGACTTAACAGATTCAATAACAAATGGAGATATCGCATATTCACGCGATTTGCTTCAGCAGTTGGGCAAAACACCCTTCTATCGCAAACACAAACCTACTGCTTATAATGAGGCGCTCTCATTAACATGGTATTTGAGTAATATTTTCTACCCTGCCATCGGCGAATTGATGGATCGCATAAGTCAGAATTTTAATCAATCGGTATTGCCTGATAATCAATTAATAACACTTGGTTTCTGGCCTGGTGGTGATAGGGATGGAAACCCATTTGTAACTGTTGACACCACAAAAAAAGTTGCCGCTCGTTTGAGAGAATCTATTGTAAAATGTTATCATCAGGATATAAAATTGCTGAAACGCAGATTGAGTTTTAGAGGTGTTTATGAAATACTAAACCAACTGGATGAATTACTTTATGAGGAACTTACAAATCCTGGTGGTGAGAAGAATATAGATCTGGATGATTTAATTTCAAAATTAGATGAAATTGAAAAGACGCTGATAAATAAACATCAGGGATTATTTATTGAGAAGTTAAGATCTTTTAAAAGGAAAGTTAATCTATTTGGATTTTACTTTGCCAGCATCGACATACGTCAGGATAGCAGGGTAATTGCAAAAACATTTGAGGCTGTGGTAAATCAAAACCCAAATTTATTACCGGATAATTTCGATGATCTACCGCAGAACGATAAATTGGAATACCTGTTAAACATCGACAAACATGCAGAAAATTTCTCATCTGAAGATATATTAATAAAAGATACTGTTGATTCATTTGGTGTTATCAGGCAAATACAACAAATGAATGGAAATAAGGCAGCCCACAGATACATAATTTCCAATTGTAGAGGCGCCATGGACATTGCCAGAGTTATTGCTTTGGCAAAAATGTGCAGTTGGGGGACCGATGAATTAACACTTGATGTTGTTCCTTTGTTCGAAACCATTGATGATTTGAAACTGGCAGGAGAATCGATGGAAGTGATTTATAATCAGCCTGCTTATAATAATCATTTACAAAACAGAAAATTCCGCCAGACTGTTATGTTAGGGTTTTCCGACGGCACCAAAGACGGTGGTTATTTAATGGCCAACTGGGCAATTTATCGTGCCAAAGAAGATGTAACTTCTGTTTCAAGAAACAATGATGTGGAAGTAGTATTTTTTGATGGCAGAGGAGGACCTCCTGCACGTGGAGGTGGAAATACACACAAATTTTATTCTGCTCTGGGGAAAACCATAGAAAGCAAGCAAATTCAAATTACTGTGCAGGGACAAACCATTAGTTCGCATTATGGAATAAAGGAAGCTGCAGTTCATAATCTGAGTCATTTGCTTACCGCCGGAATAGAGAACAATTTATTTAAAAATTCTGCCTCAGTTTTACAGGAATATCAACGACAACTAATTCAGGAATTATCGGATACCAGTTTTCAGAAATACGATAGTTTAAAAAAGCACGAACTCTTTATGCCATTTCTTGAGGAAAGGAGTACTTTAAAGTATTATAATATGGCAAATATTGGCAGTCGTCCTGCGAAAAGAGGTAGTGCTGATAAATTAAAACTTGAAGATTTAAGAGCAATTCCATTTGTTGGCGCATGGAGTCAGTTGAAACAAAATGTACCCGGTTTTTATGGATTGGGCACTGCTTTAAAAGAACAGGAAGAAAAGGGAAACCTTAAAGAATGTGTCGAATTATACCAATCTTCCACCTTCTTTAAAGCCCTGCTCGACAACAGTATGCAAAGCATGAGCAAAACAAACTTCAAGATTACCCAGTATATGAAGAATGATAAAAAGTTCGGTAATTTCTGGACTATGATTTATGATGAATTTTTATTGAGTAAGGAAATGGTTCTGAAAGTTTCAGGAAATAAAGAATTGCTGGAAGACAATGCCCGAAGCAGAATGAGCATTAGTTTAAGAGAAAATGTTGTTTTACCCTTATTGACGATTCAGCAATATGCGCTAATTGAAATACAAAACGCACAGGAAAATTCAAATAACGAATATCTTTCCTTTTATGAGCGTATGGTTATGCGATCGTTATTTGGGAATATTAATGCGAGTAGGAATTCGGTTTAAAGATATATTTATTGCTTTTAAAAATTCTATTAAAACGCTTGATGATATTACGTTCCTACGGAACTTTTTATTCATAGGGGTTGATTTCAGTTCTACCCATATATTGTTCCTAGCGGAACAGCCCCATAGGGACAATATATTGATAATAAGCATATTAAAAAAGGAATCAAAGTTCCATAGGAACGAGATACAATTATACCCAATAATAAAAAAATAAAATCAATATCTAAACCAAAAATTGAAATACAACCACAATCAGTATGATTAATCCTATACCCAAATATGCGTAAACATGTCCAAAATTTAAAGTCCATCCAAATGAAGGATTCATTTTAGGAACTATTATTCTCGGGTCTTTACGATTAACATAAAAAATCCATTTCCAATTATCCGGGTTTTTACTCATCAAATTATTGTTGGGTTTTTCTTTCTTTTTCATGGCTTTATTATTTAACTGCATTTATTGATACTACGTCATACTTATCTTTTTGATCGAATGCCATTTTATGATATTATTATTTCTCCCATAGTGGATTAAATGGTTTTGTTTGTAAATTTAAAAAATATTACCATTAAATTTATTTATAGATTGAATTTCATATGGTTTGGTTTATTAATAATGCTGCAACAATAATTAGATTTTTATCCAGTCATCATAACTAATTAAGGTATAGCAATAGAAAATTCTTGTACTAATTTGATAATCATTAATTAACATTAAGTTAATATGACTCAAATATTATTTTCGGTTCTTTGCCGGTACAAAAAAAAGAAAATCGTAAGTTGTTTTTAAATACTTTATGTGCAACAAATTAACAATTTTAAAATGAAACTAAAAACTACACTGATTATCGCTATTCTAGCGTTTATTTCGACTACAATGTTTAGTCAAAACGAAAAAGAAACCGATGCTTTTAAGCCGTCAGGAAAACCATTTGCAAAAATTTTCACAAATTTCCATACTGACTTTTCCGATGGTAAAACATTTAGTCAGTTTCAATTAACAAGGGCTTATCTTGGTTACCAGTATAAATTCAGCAAGCATTTCTCTGCTAAAGCAAACCTTGATTTTGGAAATCCAGGTACAGGAAAACTGGAAATGGTAGCATTTGTTAAGAATGCTTATGTAAGTTACCATAATAAAGGATTAAAAGTTCAGTTCGGACTAATTGGAACCACGATGTTTAAACTTCAGGAAACCATCTGGGGCAATCGCTATATGTACAAGTCGTTTCAGGACCAATATAGTTTTGGATCCAGTGCCGACCTGGGCGTTAGCGTTACATATCAGTTTAATAAATTTATTGCTGCCGATGTATCTGTTCTAAATGGAGAAGGCTATAAAAAACTTGAAAACGACAGCGTTTTTAAATATGCTGCCGGAATAACAATAACACCAATAAAGAATCTGTATTTCCGTGCTTATTACGATTATATGAATAAAGATTTTGCTCAGCAATCCATTTCATTCTTTGCCGGTTATCAAAACAAATCATGGAGTGCAGGTGCAGAATATATTAAACAAATGAACCATAAATTCGCTGATGGAGAAGACTATGACGGATACTCGTTTTATGTTTCATATAATGTGAAAAAATATAGAATTTATGGCAGATATGACTATGCTACATCAGTTACATTACCTAACGAAACCGATCCATGGAATATTTCAAATGACGGTCAAGTATTAATTGCAGGTGTACAATATACTCCTGTAAAAGGGATTAAAATATCCCCCAATTATCAACTATCCTTACCGGCCAAATCAGGTGTTCCCTCAACTTCTGGAGCATATTTAAGTTTAGAAATAAATTATTAGAAATTATTTAAATCAAAATAATATGAAAAAATTAATTATCATTCTATTAGCGGTTGTTGTATTTGCTTCTTGTGAAAACAACAATACAAAAAGCAACACTGAAAACAAAAAATCCAATGTTTCAATTGCTGCAGCAGGTGCTACTTTTCCTATGCCTTTCTACAATATGGCTTTCAAGGCATATACTCAGAAAAGCGGAATACCGGTTTCATACGGTGGAATTGGTTCTGGAGGCGGAATTCGCAGTTTAAAAGACAAAGTTGTTGATTTTGGAGCAAGCGATGCTTTTTTAAATGATGCTAAAATGGCGGAAATGCCTGCTCCTGTGGTACATATTCCAACTTGTAGCGGTGCTGTTGTTATTGCATTTAACTTAGACGGCATCAATTCTATTAAACTTAACCCTGATGTATTGACAAAAATATTCATGGGTAAAATAACTCAATGGAACGACCCTCAACTTACAAAACTAAATCCTGGTATTAATTTTCCTGATGCCGGAATTAAAGTTGTTCACCGTTCCGACGGAAGTGGTACTACTGCTATTTTCAGCGATTATATGAGTAAAATTAGCAGCGACTGGAAAGATCAGATTGGAGCAGGCAAATCATTGAATTGGCCGGTAGGTATGGGTGCTAAAGGAAATCCCGGGGTTGCCGGAACCATTAGTCAAACCGAAGGCTCAATTGGATACATAGGTTCTGAATATGCTTTTGCACAAAAGATCTCTTTTGCCTTTTTACAAAACCAATCAGGAAACTTTATTGAGCCAAGCCTTGAGTCGGTAAGTGCAGCTGGAAATGGTGAAATACCAGCCGACACAAGAATAATGCTTACAAATTCAACAGATCCGAATGCATATCCAATATGTGGGTTTACATGGATTGTTCTTTATAAAGATCAGGACTTTAATGGCCGCACAGAAGAGCAAGCTAAAGAGACATTAAAACTTCTTAACTGGATGTTACAACCTGAGGCTCAGGACATTGCTAAGAAGGTAAATTATGCTCCTCTTCCACAAAATGTTGTAGGTATGGCCAAGGAAATTTTGAATTCCGTAACATACGACGGAAAACCATTACAGTATTAATAACAGAATTTTAATGAACAGCGAAAATATTACAAAAAATATTTTATTTGTAACATCGTTAATCATTCTATTGATATCAATCGGCATGGTAATCACTCTTGTGAGTGGTTCCATTCCGATTTTTAAAGAATTTGGGTTTCAATTTATTTATTCAACTGAATGGGATCCCACAGCGGGAAGGGAAAATTATGGAGCATTGCCAGTTATTGTTGGCACTCTGATAACCTCCTTTCTAGCTTTAATAATTTGTCTTCCCCTGGCATTTTCAACATCTCTATTTATTGCTGAGTACTATAAAGGTAGCATTATATCTAAAATAATTGGAACTTTAATCGACCTGCTAGCCGGAATACCTTCCATTGTTTATGGTTTATGGGGATTTTATGTGTTGCGACCTTTCATAGTACAACTTGGCTTAAGCGAACAAGGCTATGGAATTTTTACTTCTAGTCTTGTGTTGGCAATTATGATAATCCCATATGCAACCTCTCTTAGTACCGAAATCATTTCGCTGGTTCCCAATCATTTAAAAGAAGCGGCCTATTCACTGGGTGCCACACGTTTAGAGGTTATTTTTAATGTAACAGTTCCGGCGGCCAGGTCGGGGATTATTGCAAGTTATATTCTTGCATTCGGAAGAGCCATTGGTGAAACCATGGCAGTAACAATGCTAATAGGTAACAGAAATGCAATTCCTCATAGTATTTTCGATATTGGAAATACCATGGCAAGTGTAATTGCAAATCAATTCGGAGAGGCCGAAGGTTTGAAATTAAGCGCTCTAATTGCAATAGGCTTACTGCTTTTCCTTATTACTGCAATCATCAATTATTTGGGCAAATTAGTAATTAAACAATTCTCATAGACAATGACTGCAAGACCAATAAAAAATAGTATTTTCAAAGGTGCAGTAATTGTATTCTCACTGATAGCCATTACTCCTATCTTGCTAATTATATATGAATTAGTGCGTAAAGGATATAAACAAATTAATATTAGTTTTTTTACTGAAGTTGCTCCAAGTACATGGGATGCCATGATGGCAAACAATAATGGTGAATTAATCCCGGGAGGTATTCTAAATGGTATTACTGGTACTTTATTAATGGTATTTGTAGCAAGTATTATTGCCATTCCGATTGGATTAATTACCGGAATATATTTATACGAAAACGCAGGCAAACGATATGCAAATGTTATAAGAAGTATTTCCGATATCCTGCAGGGATCTCCATCAATCGTAATTGGTATTATTGGATATTTTTGGGTGGTAAAATATATCACAAATGGTTTTTCGGCTTTGGCCGGAAGTGTTGCTTTGGCAATAATGATGCTGCCACTTATTATCCGATCAACCGAGGAAACATTAAAAATGATACCACAAACGATTAAAGAAGCAGGGCTTGCTCTTGGAGTACCATATCATAAAATAATAATGCGTGTACTAATTCCAACCAGTTTTAGTGGGCTGGTAACCGGTATACTACTGGCACTTTCAAGAGTAATTGGAGAAACAGCACCTTTATTAATTACAGCATTGGGAAGCCCGATGGTAAACTTTAATCTTGATAAACCTGCCAGTGCTGTACCGCTCTTAATTTGGGAATTTTATAACGATCCGAATATGGTAAACCTGATTTGGAGTTCATCATTGTTTTTGGTAGTATTTATATTGACCATGAATCTTATATCGAAAAAAATTGCACCTAAGAAGAATTAAATAAAATGAATAGTTCTATCATAGAAATAAAGAAACCTATAATAAGCATACAAAATCTGTCTGTTTCTTACGAAAAAGGCAAAAATGCTGTTAATAAAGTAACTGCCGACATAAAAAAGAACAGCATTACTGCAATTATGGGTCCGTCGGGTTGCGGGAAGAGTACTTTGCTAAGAGCAATTAACAGAATGCATGAACTATATCCCAACATTAAAACAGAAGGTAAAATTTTACTTAACGACCAGGATATTTCCAGACTCTCGCTTATTGATTTGAGGCGTAAAGTAGGAATGGTTTTCCAGCATCCTAACCCTTTTCCAAGTATGAGTATTTATGATAATGTAATTTCAGGATACAAATTAAATGGAATACGTCAGAAAAAATCGAAACGTGATGATATAGTTGAAAAATCATTGCAAGATGTTGCCCTGTGGAGTGAAGTTAAAGACTCGCTATTTAAAAAAGGAAACTTCTTATCGGGGGGTCAGCAACAAAGATTGTGTATTGCACGTGCTCTGGCTTTTGAACCCGATGTAATTTTACTCGACGAACCAACATCAGCTCTCGACCCGATAGCAACCTCTAAAATTGAGGAACTTCTGGTAAAATTAAAAAAGGACTATACTATTGTTATGGTTACCCATAATATGGCACAGGCAGCGCGTATTTCCGACCAATCTATTTTTATGTACCTTGGCGACCTGATAGAATATGGTAAAACTAAGGTTATGTTTACAAACCCATCTGACAAAAGAACAGAAGAATACTTAACAGGTAAATTTGGATAAACCATTCGTAAAAAAATAATCATGAATACAATAAAAGATAAGGCTTTAGATAAAATTTGGAGTGATTTTGAAGATCTTGCAAAATTAACTATACGACAAATGAAATCATTGTCGAAAATACTGGAATCAGATAAATCAAGTATTTCAGAGGAAATATTGAATAAAATGATTGACAAGGAAAATCGACTCGATGAACTTGAGGTAAAGATTAGTAGCAAGATAGTAAATGCAATAGTAATGCACCAGCCCATGGCATCAGAATTAAGAAATATAATGGCCTGCCATAGGATGATAACAAATCTGGAACGTATAGGCGATCTGGTAATGAAAGCAGTGGGATTAATCTCTAATAGTTATGATACTGATTTGCTGGTAAAAAACTCAAAGAGCATTAATAAAATGCTGATTATGAGCACTAAAATGCTTCAAAAAGCAATAAGTTCATTTATTGATCACGATATTGATGCTGCAATGTGGACAATAAAAAATGATTCAGTGGTTGATACCATGAACCATAAAATACTTAACAACTTATTGGAGGCTGCCGATTTTACAAAGAATCATCATCAAAGAATAATAAACTTTATGGCTGTAAAAAGCATTATTTCCAGCATAGAAAGAATGGCCGACCATGCAGCCCATATTGGTGAAGCGTCAATTTATGCAAATGCCGGCGAAGATGTAAGACACTCAAAATCTGATAAAACTAAGAGTTAAACTAAAGGAATTTAATAAAACTATTATATAAAAGAGGCTGTCAATAAAGAGAGCCTCTTCTTTTTTTATTAGTATTAAATTCAGATCTTTCCTGCCAGGATTTTGCATTAAGTTATTATAACATTATGATTTAAAATGTTTTTTGAGGGTAATTTATTACCCAATATTTATGATATTTGCCAAATTATAAATAAAACAATATACAATGAATACATATCTGCAAATTGGTAGTACAGTTGTAGTTTTTGCATTAATTTCATACTCCATCGGGATTATTACAGAACAAAGAATTAAAAGAATCACAAAACGAGTAATTACATTCCTAACACTGGGAGTTCTTCTTGATATTTGTGCAACAGCTTTTATGATTTATGGTTCCGACAAGGGAGGTTTTACTCTTCATGGATTTATAGGCTATTCATCTTTGTTAGGCATGCTTCTGGATGCTACTTTTATGTGGGTTCGTATTTCAAAAGTTGGTATTGATAAAGAAGTTCCCAAAGCCCTTCATCTATACTCCAGATATGCATACATATGGTGGGTTCTGGCATTTATTACCGGAGGATTACTTGTTGTGTTTAGATAGAATCATTTATTTTATTGCTAAAAAGGATTTATATACACTGCTGCACCCAGCCATTGTATCAGGCGACCGGTGTAAACGCTGTAAGGTAATGGCCCATTGAAATAGGTAAATAATATTTTGGCCCCTCTTCTGCCTGTATCGCCTAACTTTAAACCCATTCCAATATTTATTGCGGGAGTATAATTATTGTCTTGCTTGCTGTCAGCATAAAAGCCAGCACAAAACTGTACCGATTCTCTTTTATTTAAAGATGTCAGATATTCCATACCTGAAGTAAATACCAGTGGTTTTCTTGGAGCTGAAGAAGTTAAAACAGTTCCAACACCTAGAATAAATCTGAAATTATTAATTAAATAAGAAGCCGTTAAATCAAGTTGCTCGTAATTATTATTATTTCGGTAATATGATGTAATGTTATTTCTAATTATATAATCGTCGCCCATATGAGATGAAAGGTGGTAAATACGAAGTCGGAGAAGTAAATTTTCCATCTGCCAAACTATCGGCATTCCGATAATAAAATCGGAACTCATAATATTTCTTTGCATATAATTATCTCTCATCGTCCACTCAAACTGTGTAATTGCTCCACCTTCCATTCCAATATCGATGGCATTTTTTTCAGATATTTTCCAGGCAAAAACAGACTTCTGAAAGCCAAACGAAAACCCAGCATTAATATAATCAGTAGGGCTACTTCCTTCCCAAACAGCAGCTATCTGAACATAGGCTTGTCCAGCCAAAGGATCCAAACTTATTGTTTGCCAAAGATTTTGCTTTGGAAAAAAATCAAATTTCTGACAATATCCCGAAAGTGTAATCAATAATAGAAACACTAAATAATACTTTCTCATGCAAATACATTTATGAAAATTAATTCTCTGCTAGCATCTTTTTAGCATCATTTTGAAAATACACATTCCAGGGATAAGTATTTCCTGCCGAATGTGGATTTTGGTCAATTACCCATTGCAAATCTTTTTTCATTGCTGTTGTATCTCCCACAAGGAAATAAAGGTATTTTGCTCTTCCCCATTTATTTACAATATAGTTTGGGCCTGTTTTAATGGCAAGATCAAATTCATCTGCTGCTCGCTTTTTACTACCACCAAATTTTTCAGGCACAGCAATATAATATAGAGCCCTGGAAAAGTAATTTCCTCCACCAGCCCATGATGGATCCAGCTTATCTATAAGGTCGATCATACTATTATTGTCAATTACAATTCTGGTATTCATAACCCTTCCCAAAGGGGAAAGACAATCTTTAAAATAGTAAAACCTGGCTGTATACCAATAACCCATTGCATCAATTTCAGCCAATGTTAAACTTTTTGATGCTTCAACTATTTCTTCTCCATTATTCACTCTATTCAAAAAATCTTCATTTGTACTCATTGCCTTCTCACAATACTGAATAGCCTGTTTATAATAATATTTTTTATCCTTCTTTTTTGGCGAATATGCGGCTCCCAGTAATATATTATAATTACCAGTTTTCCATAATGCATAATAATTTTCGGGATCAGCACTCTCGATCTCTTTATAAATATCAAGCAGTTTAAGCAATTCTTCTTTGGAGTCTGCAATAGTTTCCAACTTTTTCGCTTTTACAATCAAATCATCAATATTCGTAGATTTTGTGCTTAACTTTAAATCTTTCCACCCGGGTTTAAAACTTACACACGAGTTTTGAGTAATGAAGAGTAGAGAAATGCATAATAAAGCAAATGGTTTAGCAATTGAATTCATAGTGTTTATTATTTAATTTTTGTTTTAACAATATTGTAGCCATGACCGTCTTTTCTTTTTTTAAAAACTTCAGAATCTGAAAAATCTAATTCTTTTCCATGAAATAATCTATAATAAATATTATAAATGTCCTTATTTATATCGGGTATTTCTCCAATGAAGAAAGTATGAGTTGTGCCAGTAGGAGTTCTTAAACCAACAGCTTTCGAAAAGTTCAAATACTCTGCATTTTCAGCAAAAGGACTTTTTATTTTTTCCCCTAATTGTTTACCCTCTTTAGTGAATATACGAACCCCCTTTAAATTGAAATCTGACCTGTTACTTATTATAAAAATCCTCTCCTGAAAATCCAATTTTTCCACCCAGTATTTATGTTCAAACTGGTTTACGGCAGCAGAATTTAAAATAATATTATCAAATATTATAGAATTAAACCTTAGGCAGGTATCACAAAGTGAATAATTCATTATTAAAGAATTGCCTAAACTATGAAATAGCAGAGATAATTTCCTGTCAGGAAAATATTCGTTTGTTTCTCTGAAAGATTCCATGAACTCCATTAATTGAACAAAATGAATATCTGACTTGATAGTATTTTTCTTTGAGTTTTTAAAGTTTTTAATACCATTCATATTAACATCCTTTGCGGGCCAGTTAAACACAATAACCATTGCATTATATAAATGCTGAATATCCAGGCCTCTCATTATTGATTGCTCGAAGGTTTTACTATCGCCATGAATAAACAATAAATAATCATTATTAATACTTGATATCTGCTTTATAAAAACTGATGAGTCGAGAACTTCCATTTTTAAGGAGTCGGGCTTAATAAAGGTTGCTTTCAAATAATTAAATTCTTCACCTTCCTTAACAGAGTTATTAAACTTTAGGACATTATTCTCTGTAAACTTTTCTCTATTGGTTATTAAATAAATTGAATCTCCGGTATTGAATTCCGACATATGTTGTGATTCTAGTTTTTGACCCAAAGCGGGAAAGTAGTTAAACTGTAATCCTAGAAAAACAAATGAGGATAATATAACATAAAACAAATTGCATGAAGGATTTTTTATAAGTCCCATTGGTAAACTGCTTAGTACAACAAATATAATTAATAGTTTGATTAATTAGCTAGATATTCAAAGCTTTACTTATTCAAAAAATAACTAACAATATATTAATCTCTAATTTGAGACTTTTTGTATTAATTTCGTCTTAAATATCTTGTTCTACCTTTTATTGCATATACAACTTTGTTAAAAAATCAATCGTCTATAAAGAAAGTGAAACAAAAATTAATTATTATGAAAGCGAAAATTATCCTCATGTTTGCGATTATTCTTTTTTCAATGCAAACAATTAATGCCCAATATAAATCTGTAAATGATTCTCCTATAAACGAAGGAATTTCTTTAATTAATTCTGACAGTATTGCATATCAGTTACAATGGCTCCAAAATATGGGAACTAGGTTTATGATGGCTCCAAATCACAGGGAAGTAGCCGAAAATATCAAAGCAAGATTTGAATCTTATGGCATAACAGAGGTGCGACTCGATTCATTTCAGTGCTATACTAATATCAATTACAGCAATTTGCATTATGACACAACAACATGGCAGTATAATGTTGAAGCCAAAATAATAGGAAGTGTTTATCCCGATGAAGAAATCATAGTAATGGGGCATCATGATAATGTTCAACTTGAAAGTGATCCTGAAATTTTTGCCCCGGGAGCAGATGATAATGCAAGTGGTACCGTGGCAGCCCTTGAAACCGCTCGGGTTATTATGGAAATGGGCTATCAGCCGGAACGAACAATAGTTTTTCTAACAACAGCAGCTGAAGAACTTATGAATTTTGGTGATGCAGGCTCTGAACATTATGCTACTCAGGCAGAGGCTGAAGGAACTAATATCTGGGGAGTTATCAATAACGATATGATAGCATATGATAATGGAAGTAATATAATGACTTTATCAAATGTAATTGGCTCTGAAGAAATAACAGGAGTAGCATCTTTAATAACATCAACATACACATATTTAACTCCGGATGTTGATTCTCCAACAAGTTCCGGTGGTGCAGATTTGGCTGCTTTTATAGAAATGGGTTATAAAGGTGTTTATCTAATGGAAAAGGTTTTTAATCCCTATTATCATTCCGAACTGGATCTTGTTGAGAATTGTAATTTGGATTATCTAACAGAGGCTATAAAAATTTCATGTGGTACAGTAATTTACACTGATATTTCTGTTGGAATTGATAAGCCCGGAGAAAAAGAAACACTGATATCAGTTTATCCTAATCCTTGCAAAGATGTGATTAATATAAAACTTTCTGATAATACCAGAAAATCAAAAATAATGCTTTATAACACAACGGGTCAGTTACTATATAATACTACTATGGATGCATATCAAAATAACCTTAGCATTGATATGATTGATTATCCGGCAGGTGTATATGTCTTATACATTTATGATAATAAGGACTTGACAAAAATGAAAATATTAAGATAATCCTTTTCAAAAAATAAATATTTTACACAAGATTATTTTAACTCATGTGGCTTAATATCAGCCATATGCAATGTGATATATATCACTATTTAGACGCTTTCTAAATAGAAAATTATTTATAGTTTTGTATAAACAAATTTTTAATACCTCTATAATATGATGTAAGGGAATAAACTATTATCATTATATTTTTAGTATTTTATTCTCTTACTCTTCTGGCACCACTGTTAATATTCTATCTGAATGTAACAAGCAAGAAAAACTATCTGTTGGCATATTATTTAAAAATACACAACGACAAAAAAAACAATTAATATGAGACCAAATATTCTGAAACCATTCGCAATTAGTTTAATATTAATTACGATAATTTCATTTTCAGCCTGTAAAAAAGAGACCAAATATGGTGATGTAGAAATCTACATCGACCGAGCCATGTTTGAAAGCAGCCCCGAGTTTTATTATAAAGGAAATCCTCTGCAACATTCAAGTTATGGAGATATATGGGTGTTTGAAGCAAATGTAGTTGAGAAAGAAGCTACAATTGATTATTCATTTTATTTCAATGGTAGTTATTTTTCCAGTATAGATGGTACGGGACTACCGGTTATACTTATAGCACCAGAAGATGGTGATGTTGTGAGCAATACAAACTCTTATGAGTTGCGTCCAACAGGTAATTCAGAAGATCCCTTTCTGATTTTCGAACTCATTCCTGATGATCCTAGTGAGGGCATTTCAGGTAACTGGGTAAGGGATGATGGAGCCTCTTACCTCAAGTTTTCCGGTTCAACAGTGTACTTATGTAATGGATCCAGTGGGCAGGAGTTTAGTGGTAATTACGATGCTGCTGCCGGCAAAGCTACTCTTGTTGAGGGATCAACAACACTTACTTTTTATATAACTCCAGATGGAAGTGATAAAATTCTTATTGAACAGTATGTAAGTGGAGATCATGTTGGATCGCAATATTATTATAGTACATCTGAGTATCCTTGCGATAAATAATTAAATCAAATTCTAATTGTTTCTTTAAATCA
>PKTA01000113.1 GCA_002869365.1 Marinilabiliales bacterium
GCATGACATTTCACGCGGAACAATAATGATAAGGTTAAAGCCGAAATTACCCATAAAACTAAAATTATTTTTGTGTTCAGCATTCACATTAATGACGGATCCATTTTTCTCAATCTCTAAATCAATTTTTTTCAGAATATCCGCTACTAATGGATCAGTTGAAGATAAAATCTTATAATTTCTTTGAACAAAAACCTGAACTTCTACCTTACTTTCATCATGGGTTTTTACCACTATTCCTCCACAAGTAGATCTGGAGTTTAATGTCCCCGGCTGATTTAGCTCAAAGGTTTTTGTTATGGTAGGTGTTTTGCCATCTTGTGCAAAGCCATAACATGAGAGCATTGCCATAAGTATAGCAATTATTGTATACGTTTTTATATTAATTTGAGTTTTCATTATTTTGTATTTTTATTACTAAATTAATTTTATCTAAGCATGCATTTTTTCTGGTTTTAAGTATAATTGATTATTCATACCTCAATGCTCTAACCGGATTTCTACTTGCAGCTAGAAAGGTGTAGAAACTTACTGTTATTAAGGCAATAATCAATGCTAAACTTCCTGCCAAGGCAAATATCCACCAACTAAGCTCTATTTTATAGGAAAAATTTTGTAGCCATTTTTGCATAGTATAATAAACAATTGGTGTAGCTATTACAAAGGCTATAGCAACCCATTTTAAGAATTCTTTGTTTAGCATGAATAATATTTCTAAAATTGTGGCACCATTAACTTTTCGAATACCAATTTCTTTACGTCTCCGTTCGGTAGTAAATGCTGCTAAACCCAACAGACCCAAACAGGAAATGAAAATGGCTATTCCTGCAAAATATTTAGCTAGAATAACTACTCTTTTTTCTGCCGCATATAGATTCTGATAGTCTTGATCTAATAATTTATATTCGAATGAGGATTGAGGGTTGAATTCGTGATATTTTTTTTCAATATTATTGATAACATCACTTTCAATTCCTGCTTCTATTTTGAGCATTATTTTTTTACAGTTTGATGGTTTCAAAATAAAAAACAAAGGGCTTATTTTATTATGCAATGATTCATAATTAAAATTCTTGACTATGCCTACAATTTGCCGTTCTCGTCCCCACAAATTAACATTTGTCCCAATCGGATTTTCAATTCCCATTGCTGTAATCGCAGCTTCATTGAAGATGATTTTAGCATCGTCTGATTCAAATTTTTCAGAAAAAGAACGCCCTTCTTTTAATTGAATGCCAAAAGTTTCAATAAAGTCATAGTTAATCTGTTGCACTCCAAAAGTCACATGATCATCAGTAGTTTTCCCATCCCAATTAACCGCATCGGTAGAGGCCTTTTGACCAACAAAACTCCAAGCAGTACTTGTAACATGATTAACTCCCTTTATTTTTTTTAATTCCGAAACTAAAGTCTGAATATCCTCACTTCCTTCCTTCTCAAAATAAATAATATTGTCTTTGTTGTATCCTAAATCCTGGCCATATATATAGCTCATTTGTCGCAATACTATTAGGACGGAAGCAATTAGAATAATAGAAATAGTGAATTGTAATATCACAAATCCTTGTCTTAATCTCAATTTGCCAAGCTTAGTATTCAGTTCTCCTTTAAATGCATTTAAGGGTTTAATCCCAGACAAGTATAACGCAGGGTAAACACCTGACAACAATACTGTAGATAGGAGTATACCAACCATAAACAGGAGATGATTTAACTCAAAGGTTAAATCAATTTGTTTCTCAACAAAAACATTAAAATAAGGTAAAAAGAGTTTTACAATTACTATTGAAATAATTAAAGCAAAAAACGAAATTGTACTACCTTCAATCATAAAATCAAATACCAAGGACTTTCTCGAAGCTCCTAAAATTTTTTTTGTTCCAACTTCTTTCCTCCGTTTTGATGCACTGGCAGTGGATAAATTAATAAAATTTATACACGCCATGACTAAAATTAGAATAGCAATGAGAGAAAAAAGCCGAACGTAGGTTATTCTACCACCTGATTGAACACCACCTTCATAGTTATCGTAAAGATGCTGATCAGCATAGGGTCTTACAAATAAAGTAGTATTCTCGGAACCGGAATGCTTTTGATAAACTGCACTAATTTTTTTATTTGTTTCAAGAATATTCACACCTTTTTTTAAGACCAGATAGGTATTAAAATAATTTTGTCCCCAAGCAAAAATTCCAGCATATTTTTGCCCAATTCTCTTATAAGGCAATACAAAATCGAATTGAACAGAGGAATTCAAAGGTGTTCCTTTAACAATACCTGAAATGAATAATTGGTCTTTATTATCCATCTCTATTACTTTACCTATTATGTTATTTGTTGTATTAAAAAGTTTCAATGCCAATTCCTCAGTAATAATTATACTGTTTAGATCCGGAAATATTTCTGTCGGGTTGCCTTGGATAATATTATAGGAGAATAACCTAAAAAAGTCATCTCCAATATATAATCCTTCAGATCGTATAGAATTATCATTAACACTAAGTATATTTGTCTCTGCATCTTTAACAGTTGTTACTGAATATTCAACTTCTGGCACTTCTTCTTTCAAGAGTTCAGCTAATAGTCCAGAAGTGGCCCATGACACCTCAACAACATTGCTCATCTTAGTACTTCCCATTACTTGAAAAAGTTGACTGTCTTTTTCGTGAAATTTATCAAAGTTCAATTCATCACTTATCCACAGGTAGATTAAAATGGTACAGGCCAATCCAATTGAAAGTCCTAATAAATTAATAAACAAGGAACTATCTAGGTTTTTCCAATTTCGGAAAATATGTTTTAAATTTTTAATCATGACTTTAGTTTTTAAGTTTAATAACTCCTATTAATTTGGTCTTAATTTATCAGATTCTATGAGGAGTCAATTTCTTATAACAACCTATCTCCCTTTGTGCGAAATCGGGAGTCTAATTATTTTCTTCCGTAATCACTTGTCCATCGAGCAAGTTAATAGTACGATGAGCAAATCCTGCATCACGATTAGAGTGTGTTACCATAACTATTGTTGATCCTTCCTGATTGAGTTCAGCGAGGAGGTTCA
Organism: Marinilabiliales bacterium; assembly: GCA_002869365.1. Classification (GTDB taxonomy): domain Bacteria; phylum Bacteroidota; class Bacteroidia; order Bacteroidales; family F082; genus BM524. Next base: position 3,062 of record PKTA01000113.1, read on the forward strand.
TTACTTCTATACCATTTTTAGAATCCAAATTTCCGGTGGGCTCATCTGCAAGTATAAGACTGGGATTGGCTATTACTGCTCTGGCGATGGCAACTCGTTGTTGCTGTCCACCAGACAATTGCTGTGGAAAA
>PKTA01000118.1 GCA_002869365.1 Marinilabiliales bacterium
ATCTTTCTTTTTTTATTTCTCACAAAATTTTCTCTTTCGAGGATGAAATGGTAAAAAATATTTGATATGAAGGAAAAGAGAAATATAAAATCAAAATTACTAATCCAGTTAGCACTGGTAATATTGATAATTGCATCGGCTAATTATATAAGCAGCATTGTTTTCACTCGTTTCGATTTAACAGCTGAAAAACGCTATACCCTTAGTGATGAAACGCTTGAAATAGTTAAAAATGTTGATGATATAGTTTATTTCAGGGTTTACCTGGAAGGTGATTTTCCAGCAGGATTTAAACGCCTGAGACGAGAAACAATGGAGATATTGGACGAATTCAGAGCATATAATAAGAACATTCAATATGAATTTATAAACCCTTCGGCAAGTAGTAATGTAAAAGAGAGAAACGAAACTTATCAATTGCTTGTACAGCAAGGATTAAACCCAACTAACCTGCAGGTTAAAACAAAAACCGGAATGGATCAGCAGGTAATATTTCCGGGATGTATAATTACATATCGCGACAACGAAATCCCGGTAGAACTACTTGATGCACAAATCAATACACCACCGGAGGCGGTACTAAATAATTCTATACAAGCACTGGAGTTTAAGTTTGCCAATGCAATTCATAAACTTACTCTAAGGAACAAGCCCGTTATTGCTTTCATTGAAGGTCACGGAGAGTTGGATGAAAGAGAAACCTACGATATTGCTCAAACATTAAGTAAAGATTATGCGGTTGATCGTTTCCGTTTAAACGGACAAATAAATTCTCTTTTAAAAAGAAGACTCGTGGACACTGCCAATCAGGAGTACAGAATTGAGCCAAAATACTCAGCAATTATAATTGCAAGACCCGACAGCCTTTTCGATGGAAAAGACAGATTTATAATCGATCAATACATTATGTATGGTGGTAAAGTGCTTTGGCTTATCGATCCGGTTTTTGCAAGTATGGATTCTATACAAAACAGAGAAATGACTGTTGCCGTTGCTAAGCCTTTGGATTTGCAATCGCAATTATTTACCTATGGAGTAAAACTTAATAATGATTTGGTAACTGATTTGGTTTCGGCTCCAATTGGTTTGAGAACCGGACAGGTTGGTGGTAAACCCAGAATTGATTTCTTTAATTGGTATTATTTCCCTTTGGTTACTCCTACTTCACAACATCCAATAGTTAGAAATTTAAATGCCATTAAAACACAATTTGTAAGTAGTATAGATACTACTATTGGTGGTGTTAAGAAAACAGCATTGTTACATACTTCTCCATATTCCAGAGTTATGCCAGCGCCAGCAGTGATAAATTTAGGCATATTACGGCAGGAACCTGATGAAAGGCTTTACAGAGGGCCCAGGGAAACTATTGCAGTTCTATTGGAAGGTGAGTTTTTATCTGACTTCAGAAACAGAATACCACCTGAAATAGCAGAGAACAAAGAAATTGGATTTAAAGAGCAAAGTGTAAAAACAGAAATGATAGTTATCTCCGACGGAGATATGATTAAAAACCAGTTTCACATTCGGGATGGCTACCGTTTACCTTTGGGTTATGATCAGTATACCAGAGAAACTTACGGCAACAAACAATTTATTCTGAACGCATTGAGTTATCTGGTTGACGGACCAGGATTAATTGCCTCCAGAGTGAAAGATACACGTTTACGTTTGCTGGATAAAACGAAACTTAACAACGATAAATTATTGTGGCAAATAGTTAATATTGCAGTACCACTTTTATTGATATTCATACTTGCTGTGTTAATGATTTGGAGTAGAAAAAGAAAATATTCGAGATAAATTTTGATATGAAAAAGAACCGAAATATAATAATCATAACCATTATACTTATTATTGTTGCAGTGGCATTATTCATGCAAAATCACTACAGCACACTCAATAAGTATGAAACCGATTTTAGTGTAAACGATACTACTTCTATAACAAAAATATTTATAGCCGATAAGAATGTAAATTCAGTTACCATCAGCCGTGAAGGCGATCGCTGGATATTAAACGGAGAGAGTTTGGCCAACACTAAAATTGTAAATACTTTATTATCAACATTAAAGCGAATTAAAGTAAAATCACCGGTTTCATTGGCAAGCCATAATAGTGTAGTAAAACGACTTTCTTCAATTGGTAAAAAAGTAGAGATTTACCAGGAAGTATATGGAATTGACATGTTTGGGGTTAAACTTTTTAAGCATGAAAAATTAACAAAAGTATTTTATGTTGGCGATGTAACCAGAGATAATTTGGGAACTTATATGCTGATGGATGGAGCAGAAAGGCCGTATATTGTTTATTTACCAAACTTCAGAGGATTTATTAGTCCGCGCTTTTCACCTTTAATTGACGATTGGAGAAGCCATGTGGTTTTCCATGATAAACTGGCTGACATTAAAAGTTTAAAACTTTATTTTGCCGAAAGAGATTCGATGGGATTCCGCCTTGAGGTTATCGATGCAATGGGAAATTATGAAATTACACGATTATACGATGGGAGTAAAGTTAAGTCGTACGATACTTTAAAGGTTTTAAATATGCTTACTTCCTTTGCTGATTTAAGATACGAATCACGACTTAATAATATTTTACCTCCACAAAAAATCGATTCCATAGTGAATTCTACAAGTTTGTTTGAGTTAACATTGATTAATAAAGACAACGATACTACCTATATGAAATGTTTTAAAAAGAATCGTCTTTCGGAAGAAATTGCCAACCAATACGAGAAACTAACTCCAGTTGACCACGATAGGTTTTATGGCTTAATAAATAATGGTGATGATTTTGTTCTGATGCAGTTTTATGTTTTCGATAAAGTACTTTATCCGCTGGATTATTATCTCAACTAATTATTGTTTTACATTCTCTGCAATATAGTTTGGGTGATTTTTTGCGAAGCGGTATTACTAATAATACTGCAATCAAAACGATAAAAAATCTCAGAATTACATTTCTGTTACGTCCCAAACCAATATTAGTGGAACCGCAACGTGGGCAAATATTTATTTGCTTTTCTTCAACTAAAGTTTCACCTAATATTTCTTTTGCTTGCCTCAAATCTTTCTCATTAATAACTAGTTGAGGTCCATAACCATAAACATTATTAAAATTAGGCTTAAGATTTGAATAATTTTCATTCTTTATAAAACAGTAA
>PKTA01000197.1 GCA_002869365.1 Marinilabiliales bacterium
AAACTACTTTTATCTTTATATGACTTTCCAAATACTTATATGGTTCACCAAAATCCATCTTAATAATTTTGGCCTGAGGCGAAATACTTAATAATTCTTCTTCAACAGATTTCCCCCATTCACTAATATAATTACCGGTGAACATTCTTCTTATTGCGGCATCTGATTGTCCTTCAGCTGTAAGTAAGAACTCACCACTAAGTGTTCCATCCTTACTAATTTCTGAATTGCCGGTTATTCTGAAGAAATGATTTTCCGTAGGTGATATGGGAGTCTCCATAAGGTCGGCACCTTCGGGAAGACCCATAAGATAGTTCTGTTGTTGTTCGGCGCTCGACCAGAGTTCGCGTAAAAACGGAACCCATGTTGGATCCAGAAGTTTGTATTTACCATTTTTTAATTTAACCACAGTAACACTATGGTTAAACTGGTCGGCAGGAATATAATCTATTCTGGAACCTGCCATTGTCATTGCCGGATAAGATTCAAAGCCTGCAGCCCTAAGCATTGTTATAAGCATGCCGGCTTTGTCTTTACATACTCCACATCTGTCGGTGAAGTTCATATCACCACTATGGAGAGTATAGCCTTCTCCCACACCCATAGATATTCCTGAATATCTTATCTCATCGGCAACCCAGTGTGTTAGAAGTGTGATAGAATCCATTTCGTCAACAGCATCTGCAAGTATTTCGCCAACCTTTTTGTCTATTTCAGGAGTAGAATTAAAACTGCCATAGTCTTCATTTACACCATAAAACCAAAGGGATTTTGCTTCCCAGTTGGGGCTTGTGGAAATTAACAATTTAGGTGCAATATCCGACATATCAACCATACGACTTTCACGGGGAATAGGCATTATATCCTTCTTGATAAATGTATATCTTATTTTATCACCCTCCAATAATACCGATGATTCAGCCTCGCCATTATAAAATCTATATTGGATTAACTTTTCTTCGGGTACAGCCACGCTATAATATTTAACTAATAAGGGATCACTACTCCAGAAAGGTACTATATCATAATAATGTCCTCTCATAGGAGGTATATACTGCTCATCCTCATCATCATATAATAGGGCATAGGTATAACCTTTCTTGAACATGAATACTTCAACTGCATCACCAGGTTCCAAACGACCAACTTCTACCATCTTTTCACTGGCACCCCAATATATCATCCTTGCCGGTGCAGGATAGTCATATACTTTACTCACATCTATTTTTTCAACAGTGCCATCCTTACGATATACTGTAACGCCAACTATGTCGATATAGGCGGAAAGTGGATCATAACCAAATTTGATGATATTGAGTTTTTTTGCTCCGGAAGTTGTTAATACCTTGTACAATGTGTGATTATTTACATAGCTCAGTCCTGATTCCTGTACGTCTACATCAGTACTATCAAATACCATTAACAAATCGGCATTTGGAAAATCCTTGCTGCAACCCGCCTTTTTTATCAGGTCAGGTATGTTTGAAGATATTAAACTTTGGGTTAGAAATAAAACAATGAATGTTAGAACAAATTTTGATTTCATATTATAAAATTGAATTAGTCTGTAAATATAACACTTCAATTAATACGAACTGTTTTGTTCTTAAGCTGTTTTAAACAGGATATATGAATGTTCAACCTAAATCATATAAATTATATTATTCTAAGCCTTAGAGTATTTAGGATAAAAATATATTTAAAGGAATCAATTTTCATCAATTTTGCCCCAGCCCTTAAAGGTGATTGCTGAAAATTGGCTCTTTTTTCACCCTTTAGGGATTAGGTGCAATAAAAAATAGCCAAATGCGCAACGGCTTTATTATAATATCATGGAAATTATCGAAAGAAAAACATTCCTAGGTCTTGTTGATATGCAAATGCTGCAAATATGTTTTAAAATAAGGCAGACAAACAGATTTGATACATGAAAGTATTAGCACTTGAATAAGGCTTATATGCACTTATTTTAGTAGTTTAAAATCTATATTAAAACCTCAGCTTAGGGGTTTTATAAATAATTATACTAAGGATTAAACTGAAAAGTATTGGAGAACTCCTGTCCTCCACAATGTTTTATAACAAATTTTATACTACCGTAATGGCCAATTTCTTCCTCATCCATACCCGCAAATAAATCAGTAACATTAATATTGGCAGATAAATATGAGAGGTCTCCTAAATATACATCATCTATGTCCCAGGGTTCAGTATACCATTCAATATTGAAAGTTTTGGTAAGTATATTTTCTCCAGATTGTCCAGGCATTTCTAGATATGCAGTCTCTATTGCTTCCTCCAATGGGTAAAGGAATAAAAATCCTTCAGTGACAGATGATGGTGGCCTTATTTGCCATTTTATATTAAACACCTGACCCGAAATTTGATCTGATACAGGCTCTGCAGGTATACCGTTAACTAATGTTCCAGACTCTGTAATAAACAAGCTTTCTCCACCTGGGTCACATATATTTCCCGGATTAAAATCAAAACTTGTACTAAATCCTTCAAAAGGTTCATTCGAGCTACCACCTTCATCACCACCGGGAACACCATTTCCTTCTTGATCTTCATCACTTGGTGTGCAATAATATGTTACTTCAATTGTATAATTTTTGTTTGTTTCATTCACATTAAATGGCAGACTCCATGCCCCAACTCCCTCAACATTGCCATCGATGTTTCCAGTATTAGGAGTGAATTCAATAGTATGTCCCTCAAGTCTTCCAAAGGATGGCCCTGAAGTAGTGAGTTCAATATGGTGAACATTTTGCAATGCTTGTGCCCAAATAAAACCATTCAGCTCCAACTGGCCCTCGTACGTTTCCTGAATAGTTACCATAGGCGTAATTTCATCACACTTTTTAAATTCAGATGTTGGATCAGGGAGGTCATTTTTATCTCCATCACAAGCAGTAACTGAAATTAAAATTACCGATAAAAACATTAGTGCTGTGCTTAACTTATAAATTACTTTCATTTTTTTTGATTTCATTAATTTTTTGAATCATCCTAAAGCATGTTTTTGAAAAAGTTTTAGGAATTTAGCATGGCCCAAAAATAGTATAAATTTTTTATATAGAATGATTCTAAGTAATGAGTTATAAAATGCAATTTCATTTTTGGGTTTTCAGATTTTTTTAAGTTTTAATTTTCTTCAGGTATTTTATAGTTTTTTCTGATAGTTCGATGGCATTATGTTCGAACTCAGATATCCAGTCAAATTCATAAATAGTAAATCCATTGAAGCATTCTACAGGGACTAAATCATAAGCTTTTAACACCATTAAGAAGCGCTCCATACCACCAAAGGGAAAATTGCCTGTAGAAAATTCCACAAGTCCATAATGTTCATCAAGCAGTTCAAGATTGTTCATATCTACTTCAAAGCCATATTCCAAATAATTAAGTATGGGAAAAACTTCAATGCTGCCTGATGAATCAACATTATCACCACTAAAATACCTTTCCAGGAAAGCATTTGCATAGTCAGGAAAAAGTTCACTATATCGTTTTTTTAGTTGCAGGTCTTCGTCAAATAGTAATTCTTCTTCCTCATCTGTAATGTTAGCCCAGTCGACTTCATCCATATTAACTTTGAAATCGAAGCCCGGAGTTCGCACCTTAAGCATATGTTGATATACCTTTTGAAAGTCGGAGAATTTTTCCTGATTTAAGATCTTGAATTTGATATAGAGCATAAAGTCTCTTTTTTTTAAATTTGCAAAATCGCAATAAAAATTATTTTTAAGAAGCCATTCAATTTTTAAAATTGAGCACACCAACTTATATTTTAGTTGAACACTTAATAAACTAACCTTCTTTGTTTGACGAATTAGTTATAATGTTACAATTATATAAACAATTCTACATAAGGGTTGTTAATTATGAGTTAAAGAATTGATCGACTCTAAATCTTGTTATATATATCATAATGATAGTGAGGTAATTGGGTTATGCATACATAATTAATCCTCCCAAAAATCGGGTTTAGTAATTGTTCCGCCATGTACACGACAATGGGTGCATCTTTTGGATGGAATGGCCATGAAACTACCATTAACATCTCCTATTAATTGGAATGGCTGCTTTGTAAATCAAGATGATGATAAGTCTCATCAGGAGAATTTTCATGCTGATATGATTTAATTTCTTTTTACAATCTTTTTTTCTTCAGACAATTCATGCTGATTGTAATGTAAAGTGAAATGTAGAACCAACCCATTCTTTGCTTTTCACTCCCAGTTTACCGCCTTGCTTTTCGATAAATGGCCCTTCGGATTATCAAAAAATTTTTGACCAAAGATTATATTGCATAATTTTAATAAGTTGGTTGAATTGATCTTAGAGTCTACCCAAACTAATTTTTTATAATAAGGATAACGAAAAAAGCATTTATAAAATGAGTGGCAATTTTACTTATTTATTTCGGTTTCAACTATAGTGCTATTTCTTCTGAGTTCCAGTTCTTCCTGCATTAGCAGATTAGTTTCACGATTTATATTATAAAAAAGAAGGATAAATCCGCAACTGATGTAGAGTAATCCCGGATATACAGAGATCATTAGTTTTATTCCTGTTATTGCTTCAGTGGTTTGTTCAACATTTGGTGTAAATTGATACAATGCAAGTAGCCAACCTGCTAATGCTCCACCAAGTCCCCATCCGGCTTTCTGTGCAAAGGTTGCAGCTGAAAACACCAAACCAGTTGCTCTTCTTCCGGTTTTCCATTCTGAATAATCTGCTGAATCAGCAAGCATTGTCCATAATAATGGAACTGCCGGTGCATAAGTAAACTTCGCTAGAATATTAAGGACATAGAATGCGGTAACATCATCATTGGAAGGAAAATATAGAAGCACAAAGAATAATCCGGAGATAAAACTGCTCGCCATAAATACATTTTTATTACCAAAACGACGAGCAAGTGGTTTGGATAAAGGAATTCCGGCGATAAGGGCTATAGTACCAACAACATTGAAAACTTGCACTTGTTGTTCAACACCAACATAATATTTAAAATAATATGCTATTGAAAGATTCTGTAATGCAAACATCACAAAAGATAAAATTACAACAAAAAATAGTATTACCCATGGTCGATTGTTAAAAAGGTCTCTAAGATCTTTTTTTAGATTGGATTGTTGTTTTGGTGGGGGACTAACTCTCTCTTTCGTTGATTTGAAAGTTATCATAAAAAGAATAAAACTAATAACCGAGAATAGGATAAGAGTATACTGATATCCTTTAGCATTATCACCATTTCCAAAATAATTAGCCAGATAAAGTGCTGTACCTGTTACTATTAATTGGCCTGTAAAGGCAAAAACAAATCTGTAAGAATTTAATCCTGCACGTTCGTTGGAGTTGGAGGTCATTACGGCACCAAGTGAAGAATAGGGAAGGTTAATAGCAGTAAAAACTGTCATTAGCAATAAATAAGTTGCTCCTGCATAAATAACTTTTCCTGTCTGTCCTAAGTCAGGTGTGGAGAAAGTCATAACAGCGAGTATACTATAGGGGAGGGCCATCCATAGCAGGTATGGGCGAAACTTTCCCCATTTTGTATTCGTTCTGTCGGCAATAACTCCCATTATTGGGTCGCTAATCATATCCCATACTCTGGCAATGAGCATTATAGTTCCTGCAACGGCTGCGGATATTCCAAAGGTGTCAGTATAGAAGATGAGGATCCAAAAGCCAACCATATCCCATACAAAGTGCGATGCCGTATCACCTACACCATAGCCTAGTTTTTCTTTTATTGATAATTTATTGCTCATAATCAATTACTTATTATGCATTACCATTATCACCCTGGTGCTTAACTCTGCCTCTCCTTTCAATGAGGGCTTCGCGAATTTCATTAGCTTTTTCTTCGCTGATGTTATAACCTTTCATTATCCAAATTGCTAGTAATGCAAAGATTATAGGGATGATAATATCAGCCAGTCGAAGGTTTACCAGGGATTCAGCTGTTTGAACCTCCGCATTTTCATTAAACCCAACCAATTTCAATACCACCCCACTTAACAGCATAGCGAGAGCATTACCAATTTTTACCATCAACCAGTATACGGCTCCAAACATACCTTCGCGTCGCTTACCGTTGTTGAGTTCATCTAAATCGCAAACATCAGCAGTCATCGACATCATTAAGGTAAATAGGCCGCCAATACCGAAGGATATAAATGGCAGAGGTATAAACATCAACCATGGATTTGCAGGGTTGAAACACCACCATTTCAGAACATAGCCAATAATTGAAAGCATAGTAGATGCAATAAAGGCATTCTTTTTTCCAATTCTTGAGGATAATTTTGCAACAATAGGAATAATAAGAAAAGCGGTAGCTGCGGCGTTTACGGTACTATACCATGGTGGCCATGTTCCGGCAGTTGTTATACTACCCTCAAAGAGATAATAAAGAATAATAAAATAGGAAAACTGTGCTATTGTTTGAAAACCATTAAATACCAAGAATGTGGTTCCGCACAATTTAACAAATGGTTTACAAGTAAGTGTTTGAACTATGGCTGCCCAAAACTCCTTTAGGTTTGAAGCAATATTCTTCATATTAAGTTTTGAATCGTCTTCGATTTCTGGGAGAACCATTTCTTTGCAAAATAAAGCTGGAAATGCTCCCAGAATGATACTGAAACCACCAACCCAGAAGGAAAGAACTCGCACTCCCTCTGTAGATTCTTCAAAAAACAGATCCGGATTTCCAATTAAAATCCAAAACCAAGGGGCAATCATCCAGGCCATCTGACCCATAAACTGTCCAACTGCCATTAGCCGGGTACGTTCATTGTAATCCGGCGTCATTTCATATCCAAGACCAATAAAGGGCGTAGAATAAATAGTAAATGACAGAAAGAAAACAAAGGAAAGACTTAAAAAGTAGAAGAAATTATACATTTCAGTATTTTCAGGGTAGAGTTGCCATAGAACTATAAATGACAGCCCTGATAGCATGCTACCTAAAAGAATATAGGGTTTTCTTCTTCCCCACCTCGAGCGTGTATTATCAGTAACAAACCCCATTATTGGATCTATTAATGCATCGAAAAATTTTGGTAAAGCGGCGACTAAACCAGCTAATGCCGGATCCATTTTAAATCCATATATTAGATAGAACATAAAAACTCCAAGAGCTGCAGGATACATATTTATAGTTAATTGTCCTGCACCATATGCGAACTTTTGCCCCATTGGGACTTTGTCTTCCTTAGCTGTTTTATATCGGACCATTCTACTTCTTGTCTTTTATGTATTTAACTACTTCCTTTGGCATTCTGTCGACTTTATATAATCCCCAGTGCTTCTCGGCTCCGATAGGGTTGTCTGTATTGCCTTTCCAGTCTTCATCAAATGCTTCGAACCAGAAAGTTGTTATATTATTATCATGAGCGAATTTCATGAGTTCACGGTAATAAGTAAGTTGGTGCTTCTCACTAGCTCTTTCACCAAATTCTGAGGCCGTTGTTGCCCATCCTGCTTCTGTAATTACCAGCCTTTTGCCACCTAATGAGTCGGTAACTTTTTGTATATTCTGAATTGAGTATGACATCGCTTCATCAATTCCTTTTCCTTCCCATACAGGATAAATATGTATTGATACAAAATCGACTACTTCTGCAAGTTTCTTACCGCTTTTTGCCCACCAGTCGTAATTATCAGCAACCGTTACTTCTTGATCAATCATCGACTGTACTTTCTTGACATAAGATATTATGCTATCAACATCTACCATATGATCGTTCCACTCAACCAAAGCTTCATTACCTACATTTACTGCTGATATAATATGTGAGTATTTGTTTGCCAGTTCAATACCTTTGAGTATTTCCTTTTTATTGAGAACCTTGTTGCTGTCAAGTTCATGTTGTCGTATCGGTTCGGTCAACCATGCACAGGTTTCATGTGCGCTCAGTTCGGCATGTAGCCATATACCAAGCATTACTTTAACATCTATTTTATTATCATCGATAACTTTTAGAATCATTTCGGTATTTTCACCACAATCGTAAACACGAATCAGTTTAAAACCTAAAGTGTCACGAACTATTTGTAAATCCTCCAGGATTTCATCATAGGAAGGGTTTACTGCTCCATCACCTCTGTCAGGATGCTGACCGGATCTGAATCCTGAATAGCATACTGCTTTTGATAGTCCTCCCAGCAAATCTTTCTCAGATTGTTTTATATTTTCCAGTTGATAAGAAGATTTCCCCATTGATTCTTTACTTGTTTTGATATTTTGATTACATGAGTATAAGGCTACCAGAGTGATAAGTATCATCAAATTTCCGATCTTATTTATTGTTATCATATACTCCTTATTTAATTAATTTTTAATCTAATATTTAATATTTTCATTTTTGTCCCATAAACCCCAATAAGGTCCTACATCGCCTTCACTATCAATCTTCCATGATTCATCAAATGAAGAAAAGTAAAAAATTTCTACATTGTCTTCTTTAGACCAATTCTGTGTGTTAATGAAATACTTCATCGCATTTTCAGCAGAAGGTTCAGCACCATGGAATTTATCGCCTATATTTGGCCATCCTGTTTCTGTAATTATGACCTTTTTGCCTTTTGCAGCCCGTAATGCTCTGGCATACATATCTTTCATGTATAATAGAGAATACTCCATGCTACACCCTTCCCAAAAGGGATAGCAATTAGAGAGTATTACATCACAAGCTTCTGTTATATTTTGACGGTGTTCAAATTCATAATATGCATCCACATAACCTACTGGTATGTCAACTAGTTCTGATTTTACTCTAGAAATGTATTACAGAAGTTTATCTTCTGATAGGTCTCCTCTGTACATTACTTCGTTTCCAACTGCAGCAATATCTACATAACCTTCTTTGGCAATCTGTATCAGGTTTTCTATTTCCTGCTCGTTTATCTTTTCATCTTTTCCTAACCATGCACCCACCAGCGTTTTTAAACCATGCTCTTTTGCTATGCGTGGAATAATCTCGTTTCCTTCAGTACAGGAAAAGGATCTAACCCATTTAGTATGAGGTGCAATTATCTTGATTCTTCTTGTAATTTGTTCTTCTGACAATACATCACCTGGTTTCTGTCCTTCCTGATATGGGCTGAAACATAGTCCATGCATCTTATGTTTCATCTTTTCATGGAATATATCAACTATCTCGTTATGAGTTGAAGGTTTCGCATCAACACCTGTTAAGGCTAATAATTTATCTCTTCTATATGACATACTAGTTTGCAATTATAGATACATTTATCATTTTTATTTTTCCACTTCTGCTGAAAATAAGTTCACTGTTTTTCTTGTCTATAGTATTTTCTGATATGGACATAACATCATCATTATCATATGTTATGTTAATTTTTTGCTGCTCAGAAAAATTTACTATCACAGGAATTTGGCAAAGAGTGAAACCTATTTCATTTTCTTTAAGATCGATAGTGTAGAATTCGTCATCAACTGCACAATATTCGAATTTCTTAGGGCTTCTTAAAATTTCTTCTGTATTGATTAATGAGGGATCGAATATAATTTTACCCTCTGATATTTTTATACCTAATTCTCCGAATCGGGTAATATTATCTTCTTTAACCTGTCCCGTTAAACCAGGTTGTTTAACTCCATTTCCGCCTGGTGTATGTGAATAGGCATCCGTTGGAAATGAGCCATAAACTTCAGGTGATTTATAAAGACCTATACCCGCCTTTATTTCATAATAGTGTTGCTTTAACTGGCTTATAATATCCTTATCACCTTCATCTACAGCCCTGAAAAACATCTCCTGTGTTGCAAGGGATAATTTTGAAACCATATGCCAATAAATAGACCCTAGTCCTTCGTAACCGTAAAATGTTCCAGATCTGCCTGTAAAAGAATTATGGTCGAATATATCTTCATATAAATCAAGTATATCATTTGTGTCATTCTCCAGGGAATTTCCATATATTTCTTTTGACAACTTAGCAAGCGCTTTTTTCAAGACTTCTGCATTCCTGAAATCTCCATTGAAATGATAAGTTCCTGAAGAGGCTTTCTCAATTATAGAGGTATCATTATTATTAATGAGTTCTGATAGAAGTTTGATATTGTCGACTTTGTCTTTTGGGATATTATTTTTATCAATAAACCTGCTTAGTTCTCTGTCAGGATAAAGCATATAACTATATTGGTCTTTCCTGAACATTGAACTTTTTTTAAGGGCGTTAAGAACATTTAGTCCTTCTTGAGGATTGAGAAAACCTGAACTTAAAACTGCAACCTGACCCTCCAGCATTTCATATAGATGGCTGATAGACAGTCTGTCGCTACTGAAAGTTAATAGGTTATAGGCATGATATAGTCCATCTGGCCTTTTATTTTCTTTAATTGTGTGATCAATGTATTTTAATGATAAGTCAATAAAAGAAATTAATTCTGCAAAGTTGATTTCGTTTTTACCATTTGAGAAGCCTGATTCATAAATCGAATTCCTGTAATTTGAGTGACTTTGCCCTAATTGGTCAGTAATTTTGATTCTAGCAGTATCATCTATCTTTGAGGCAAGGCTAGATTCATAATTCTTAAATATAGCATTTATTGCATTGAATAAGTCGGCAATCTCTGTTGACACATAAAAACTGTCAGATTCAATACTGCTAAGTTTTTTCTTCCAGAAACTAAGGAACCTTCTAAGATAATAAAGTGTAACCATTGACACTCCATTACCTACTAAAGCATTATTAGCATCGTTCCATTCAGGTCGCTGAGTATTCATCCATATTCCTGCTCCCGGAACAAAATTGCTTAATTTGCTAAGCAGAGTAGCAAGAATTTTTTCAATGAAATTTACCTGATAATTTTGACCATTATCATTTCTTTTAAGCAATTTGGCATCAGCCCCTTTGCTTTCTACATCTTTAGATATCTGATTATCCAAATCAAAGTCGAATATTATTGTATCACTGGGATTAGATTTTATTTCATCATAATCCTTTATGCGATATGGTACATTGGCATATACATATATTTCATTAAGCAATAATTGCTTAAAGTGGTTGGGATAATGACTATCGAATACTTCCAGCAGTTTTTGCAAATAAATTATTTGATGGTCGCCCCAGTAACCGATATAAGCCCATGGATCTTCAGGATCAGGAACTTCCCAGTCGAGGCCGTCTCTAGTTATTCGGTAAGGGTTATATCCATCAATGGTAGTTGCGTTAACAAATCTGGTTATCATACCTACTACAAAGTCATGAAATGAATGGCCAAGGGCTTCCCAATTTTGAAAAATATCGCGCCAGTTTCCTTCATAATTAAGTTTCGGACTTCCGTCTTTATCTCTGGTTTGTATGGAGAAAAGATTCCAGGGGCGGCTTGGATCGCCATGTCGGCGACTGAAAGTAAGTGGTAAATATTCGTAAGTTATCCTTATCAGATTATTGTCATTTGTTTTTATTGCCTGATTGCATAATGAATTGTATGAAATCTTTTCAGGAAGTTGGTCTAGCCAAACTGTTTGATTTGAAACAATTTGCGGGCTCACCGTATTCATATACTTGATGAAATCTCTTTTCTCTACATTATAATTACTTATGAAGACGCCTCCCCTCATAATATTATATAGTACATTGGTATAGTGTCTGTTATAACCAATCTCTGAACCAGTAACTTGAAGTCCATCAGAGTATGATACCAGTTTCTTAAGTTTTTTTGTGCCAAGCGCAATGTTTTCTTTTACTTCAGTAACTATATCGGATGAATTACTTAAAATATTAAGCAAGTTGCTTACATCCGCACTGCTTTTGTTTATATCAGCAACAGTTATCCAGTTTATCTGAGTATTAAGTTCAACTTCATCATAAACATAATATGCCCCTCTTTGTGCTCTGACATCATATTCTGTCTCAATATCGCCTCCTGCAATAAAATCTTTTACTTGTAAATCCGACACAAGGAATCTTGACTTAGGTGAAATACCATCAGACCATACCGTTGTGCTTTTCAATGCTTCACTTGGTTCGGCCTTGTCAACAGGTATTGAACTTAGAGAAAACAGGCCAAGGCTACTGTCTTTTATAAGTTCATTCTTTTTATAAGCGTCCAATAAATTGCTGTATTCATTCTGGAAACCGTAACTATTTCCATGTGGTAGTATATTTTTAATCCCATCCAATATTCTAAGTTGAATTGGCCTATTTGAATTATTCAGCAATGTTGATTCCTTTACAAATCCAAAATTGTCGCTATTACTCCAGGAGTATCTAAAAGTCAATTCCAAATCGTTGTTAATCTCCTCAAACACTATAGAGTTTGAATAAATACTTTTATAAATATTTCGGGTTATCTTATAGTAACGAAGAGCATCCTGGGTAAAAGGTTCCCATAAATATGTCTTTTGGTTTCTATTTATGAGAAAATATGACCTGCTGCCTGTAATACCTTTATAATCATGAATTTTATCGTCAGTATAATATGGGAATAGACAATTATTTCTATCGACTCTTCCTGCAGTTAGTGAACCATTACTGGAAATAAACATCCAAAGGTTAGTGTCACTAACTATGCTCATGAAGAAGTCTTGCATGCGGTCATAATTCGATATTTTATAATACCTTTTACCATTAAGGTCAACAAACTGACCGTCCACATTTGATTCAGATTTGCGAACAATATTGTTTCCTATATAGATGTCATTATTTTTCATGCACAATTTAATATCAAAGTTTAATTTGTTAAAAGTTCCTCAAGTTGTTCGAGGGTTTTCCCCTTTGTTTCAGGAACTTTTAATAGTATGAATATTAATCCTAATATTGCTATCAGGCCATAAATCAAGAATGTTAAAGATGACCCCATGTTTGATAATTCCCATGGGAACACTAACTGAACCATAAAGCTTGCCGATGAATTTATAACACCGACAAATGACATAGCCACTGCCCTGATAACGTTGGGGAAAAGTTCTGAGAACATTACCCACATCACAGGTCCTATCGAAACGGCAAATGAAGCTACAAATGCCATTATGGAGATCAGAATTAAGTATGTATTTACACTTATTGACGATGCAATTATTGCCGATTTGTTTTTAATAAAACTTTCATTGCCAATTAGTTTCTTTACAGCAACACTGAAATCTTCCTCAGAGGAAAAGGTTTTACCATTGCTCTTTTTTATTTTTTCGATATTCGAATTCTGTGAATACTCAATTAAGTTGTTTTCTTTTATTGTATATGTAGCCTGAGAGAAACCATAACTAATCGCAATCATGGATAAAGCAATGCCTAATGTGCCTACTATTAGAAGTAACTTACGACCAACTTTATCAATGAGAAACATTGCTAATACAGTAAAAATGAGATTTGTTAATCCAACAATTATTGCCTGCGAAAAGGCGGCGTTTGTACCAAATCCTGATTGCTCAAAAATCATTGGAGCGTAAAAGAAAACGGCATTAATACCTACGAGTTGTTGCAGTAGTGCTAACACTACACCAATTATAAGAACATTTCGAAATGAATGATTAAATATTTCCCCAAATGATCCCTGTTTCTTATTTTTATCCTTCTCAATACTTTTTTTGATACTCTCAACTTCAATAATTGATTCCTCTTCACCAATAACATGAGCAAGAACTTTCTGAGCTTCATCTGACTTCCCTTTCATTATCAACCATCTTGGGCTTTTGGGAACCATGAATAGGGATATAAAATATACAATAGCAGGTATTGCTTCAATGCCCAGCATCCACCTCCATGAGTTATTCTCAGAAATAAGGTTATTTATAAATGAACCACCAATTTGACTCCATTGCAGGATAAGGTAGTTTGTGAAAAATGCAACAGAAATACCAACCACTATATTAAGTTGATTGAAGGATACCATCATCCCTCTCATTTTGGCAGGTGAAATTTCGGCAATATACATTGGAGCAATTATAAGGGAGGCTCCAACCCCAAGTCCACCAATCATTCGGGCAATAACAAGTATTATAAACGATGGTGCTATTGCCGAAATTAGAGCAGAAACCGCATAAAGTATTGCTGCATAGGTAAGGACCTTCTTTCGTCCAAATCTGTCGCTTAGTTTTCCTGAAACCAACATCGAGAAGGTTGCGGCCAAGGTGAGTGAACTAACTCCCCAGCCTAGTTCGAAATCGGTTAAATCAAATTCAACTACTATAAATTTTACTACACCACTAATAACAGAAGCATCGAAGCCCATTAAAAAGCCGCCAAGAGCAACTATTGAACTTATTGTAATAATATTTATTCGCTGCTTTGTCATATAAATGGTTTATTTCTTTTGATAAACTCTTACATAATCTACTTCCATAGTTTGTGGAAATGCTGTGGTATCAATACCTTTACTATTTCCCCAAATTCCACCAACGGCAACATTAAGGATTAAATAGAATGGTTTATCATAGGGCCACTTAGAAACTCCCAGGCCTTCATTATGATATTCAAAAAATAAGGAATCATCAACGAATGCCTGCATATAATCTGGGGTCCAGTTTAGTGTGTAAGTATGAAAATTTGTACTTACATCAGAAAAATAAATGGCACCTGTTTGTTGTGTTTGCTTTTGCCATTGATAATCTTTAGAGTGAGCACTAGCATGTATCACACCTAAATCATGGCCAACATGCTCCATTATATCTATCTCACCAACATCAGGCCAATTGCCATCTTCAAATGACCAACCACCAGGCATCGCCCAGATTGCTGCCCATGTTCCTCTGCCATCAGGCAGTTTTGCATTTACTTCAATACGGCCATATTGCCAATCTGCTTTTGATACCAGTCTTGCTGAAGTAAAGTCCTTTTCACCATAAGGTTTATTTAGGGCTGTTATAAAGAGTTTCCCATTTTTAACAATAGCATTTTCAGGATTAGCAACTGTATAGTATTGCTCCTCATTATTACCCCAACCGTAAACATTGCCTTCAGTATCATAGTCCCATTTGCTTGAATCAGGAAGCCCGTTATAATCGAAATCATCGCTCCAAACAAGTGTTAATTCATCACTTTTTATATTGGTAGTATAAGTTTTTGAAAAATATAAAAAACTTAAAAAAGCAATAGTTCCAATTACTAATAAAACAATTATAAATTTTTTCACGACTTTTATTATTAGCTAATTCATTTTTTAAATTATCATATTTATATGCAAATCATTTTCGTTAACACTAAAATGAAATATTATCATAAGTAATAGATATATATATGATTAGCGATTGTAATGAATGATATCCATTATCATTTTAAGCACACTATCTCTTAAAAAGTCCGGTTCTGGCATCTTCAGTTAACTCTTAGATACAAGAACCGAACTAAATAAAAAAAATAAATTAATAATTAGTAACCTGTGTTTTGTGTGAATGAATCTCCCATAAGATCAACTTCACTTTGAGGAATAGGCAAGAATCCTTTAGTAGCAGAATTATATGATACATCAAATAATACCTGATCACCCACATATTTAGGACCTCTAACGCCAACAACTGTTAATTCCTGTTCGGCAAAACTTTGACCTTTTCTCAAAACATCAAAATATCGAATTCCTTCTAGTGATAGTTCTAACCGTCTTTCATTATAAATATTCTCTGGAGTAGCAGGAATGCTTTCTAATCCAACACGAGCACGAACTTTATCAAGATATTGCTGTGCATTAGGACTACCAAGTTCAGCAGCCATAAGCAACACATCAGAATATCTTAGAACCCTGAAGTTACATGTTCTGTTTAGTTCGAATTGTCCTCCAGTGGCCCAATGCTCAGCATCAGAGCTGTATTTTTTGGAAAAGTAGCCAGTATGCTGATATCCTTTATTCAATGATCCGTCTAGTTCTTCTTCAAATAATACAGTGTATTCAAGACGAGGGTCAGAACCCATATCATCCACCAGTTTCTGATTAACAGTTCCAAAACTCCATCCACGGTCCCAATTATCTGATCCGGTAACACGAGGTCCCTGCATTTGTGCTGCAAGATTACCATCTCCACCTCTTACATAATTCCAGTCCCACCAAGGCAGAATATCACCGTGTGAGATTTCAAATACAGATTCAATTCCAAATTCGCCTGTAAGACTGAAGTTTTGTGAATAATCTTCAAATAAATCATGTCCGCTATTGGAAATCATATCTTCCAGATATGCTAAAATGGAGGCTTGGTTTATTACTGTGCCATTGGCATTCAGGTCTGCGTTATACACACCATTATAAAACAAATACGTTCTGGCTAGCAAACCGCTGGCAGCCCACTTGCTAATTCTTCCAGTTTCATTGGAAGGAATGTTGGCTGGAAGCACATTATATGCATCAACCAGGTCTGTTGCAATTTGATTGTAAACTGCTTCTGGTGTAGCCTGTGGTTGAATATACTCTGATGGACCTTTTATTGTTTCAGTTAAGAGAGGTATATTTTCAAAAAATCTAACTTGTTCAAGATAGAAATAAGCTCTCATAAACTTACATTCGCCAATAATTCTTGTCTTGAACTCCTCAGAGGCTTCAATATCTCCTATCTTCTCAAGCAATAAATTTGCTCTGTAAATGCCTGTATAGTTTTTCAACCATATGGAATGCGCTATCAGGCTTGATGTAGGTATATCGAAATTATTGAATTCATCTTCATTTTTACCATCATTTGCATCACCACCACCAGCAAATGAGTCATCAGAAAGTATATCTGACATGGTTAAAAAAGGTGCCCATGAAACTCCGGGAGTAGATTGATAACCTAAAACATCATAAACTGATATTAATGCTAACATTGCATCTTGTTCAGTCTTGTAAAAATTTGTACTTACGTCAGTATCCAAAGGAGGTCTGTCGAGGAATTCCTTTTTACATGCTGTAAATAGAAAAACCACTGCTAACAAAACTCCAAGTTTATTTATTGTAATTTTCATGATCTTCGTGTTTTTTCGTTAAAAAGTAATATTAGTACCAAATCTGAAAGTACGTGCTTGTGGATAAATACCACGGTCAATACCAATATCAAAAGAACTCATTGCCCCAATTTCAGGGTCAGCTCCAGTATATTTGGTTATAGTGAATACGTTTTCTGCTGAAACGTAAACTCTCAAAGCCTTCATCTTTATTTTCTTTAGGATAGACTCAGGTAAGTTGTAACCAATTTGAATGTTCTTAACTCGAACATAATCACCATTCTCAATATATAGGTCTGAAATACGATAATTACGATTCTTATCAGACCATGTATATCTTGGCACTGAATTAGAAGATCCTTCTTCAGTCCATCTGTCGAGAAGCTTTGTTGTAGCATTTGTGTACGATAAGTCTCTTCTCTGGCTACCATTAAATATTTGATGTCCGAATGCTCCAACAACAAGGAATGAGAAATCGAAGTTCTTGTATTCAACAGAACCATTGAATCCCAGTGTAAAATCAGGAGTAGGATTTCCAATATTTGTACGGTCATCATCATTAATAACACCATCGTTGTTTATATCAACAAAACGTACATCACCAGGTTCTGCATTAGGCTGTAATAGTTGCCCATCAGGTCCGAGGTGAGAGTAAATTTCCGATTCGTTCTGGAATAATCCATCGGTTTCCCATCCATAAAAGAATGCGATTGGAAGGCCTTCTTCTGTACGAGTTACAGGACCGGCAACAGACCAACTTGCTCCCTGAATAGATTTTTCTTCGTTGGCAATATGAGTCATGGTATTTACATTGTAAGAACCATTTACTCCAATAGAGTAATTTACATCATTAACGTAATGTCTCCATTGTGTTGAAATTTCAAAACCTTTATTTCTAACGCTACCTACATTAGCAACGGGGGCATCATTACCTACATGACCCGGAATTGGTACTATTTCAAGAAGGCCTTTGGTATTTTTAACATAGTAATCAAGAGTTGCAATCAAACGATCGTCAAATGCTCCAATATCAATAGCTATATCAATCTGTTCCGATTCTTCCCAATGTATGTCATCATTGTTTATGAAACGTGGTGAAGCTCCAATCAACCTGGTGCCTCCAACTATATAGGCTCTGGAATAATCCATAACAGATAAATATCTGTAGTTTCCTATCTTGTCATTACCATTAATACCCCATGATGTTCTTAGTTTTAAATAATTAACAGGGCCTAATTGTGGCATGAAGTTTTCTTCGCTTAATAACCATGAAACACCAAGTGATGGGAAGTTACCATATCGATTATTGGGACCGAATTTTGAAGAGCCATCACGTCTGATAATTCCTGTAAATGAGTATTTTCCTTTATAATCATAGGTAATACGTCCGAATGTTGAGAACCATGCTTCGTGGAAAGCACCACCACCAGCCTGAGCCTCTCTGGCAGTATCCATCGACATGTCGAGGTAAACATTGTTAGGATCATCAGTTGGAACCATAGTGTTGAAACCATTTAGGTTCTCACCTCTTGACTCACTTGCTGATGTACCTATCAATACTGAGAAGTTATGATTTTTTATTGATTTAGTATACAATAAAGTGTTTTCCCACTGCCATGTGAAAAATCTTTCCACACTTTTATACACACTTGTTTTATTTACATTTTTTTGAGCACCATTTAAGTAATACAGTGGCTTGTAAGAATCATAATTCACATAGGCTAGATCTACACCAAGGTTTGATTTAAGTTTTAAGCCTTTTATTAATTCTACCTCACCAAATACATTTCCAACAGCCTTGTCAACTCTTGTTTCCGCAGTTTGGATTGCAAGCAGTGCAAGTGGGTTTACAACCTCACCTGAAACCCTGTTTGAAATACCATATACTTTTCCATCACTGGTTGTAATCACAGGATTTTCAGTATATCTTGGAAGGGCTAAACTATCAGCGTTAGTTTCATAAACAGGAAGTAAGGGTTCCATATTTAGAGCACTGCTATAAACACCATTAAATGATGAATTGGAAGCAATACCTTTTCGAGTAACATGTGAGAATGTAAGGTTATTACCGAAATTCAACCAATCAGTAACCTTATGTCTGCTATTTAGTCGGGCTGTTATTCTTTCGAATTTCGACTTATCGCCACCGATAATACCTTCTTGTGAGAAGTATGAAAGTGATGATGAGAAGGTAGATATATCATTACCTCCTGAAACACTTACATTGTGATTTACCATAGGTGCGTTATTGACAAAAATCTCATCCTGCCAATTAGTGTTATGAGCAGGTATTTCATTTAAATCGAATGGTTCTGATAAACCAGCATTTCTGGCACCTTCGTTCATCATCATCATATATTCTTCAGAGTTAAGCATGTCTATTTTTTTAGCTGCATTCTGAATACCATAATAAAATGAGTAACTTAGTGATAACTTGGATTTTTTTCCTGCTTTTGTTGAAATAAGAACAACGCCATTTGCAGCTCTGGCACCATAAATAGCTGCCGATGCTGCATCCTTAAGTACATCTATCTGTTCGATATCTTCAGGATTCAAATATTCAATACTTGAAACCACTATACCGTCAACAACATATAGAGGGTCGGAATTACCTGTTGTTCCAACTCCTCTTATTCGAATTGTTGGAGGATCACCAGGTTGACCCGATTGATTAGTAACCTGCACACCGGCAGCACGTCCTTGCATTGCCTGGCCTGCCTGTAGCACTGGTACTTTACTAATATCCTCTGAGGCAACAGTTGAAATAGCACCTGTAACCACTTTCTTCTTTTGTGTTCCATAACCAATTACTACTATTTCATCGAGTTCAAGCATGTTTTCTGCAAGAGTTACATCGATTTTAGATCTTCCTTTAACAGGTATACTCATTGATTGATAACCCATATAGGAAAATTCAAGTGTGTCACCACCCTGTTGAAGAGTAATAACATAGTTACCATCTATATCGGTAACTGTACCATTTAGCGTACCTTTTTGCACTACGGCAACACCTGGCAAACTCCAGCCTGTTGTACCGTCTTTTACAGTACCAGTTATATTTTGGGCATTTGAAGAAAATATTCCCACAAAACTGATAATGAAGATGGCAAAAATTACTTTGTAAAAATTTCCATTCATATCGTTAATTGTTAGTTTTAATTTTTGTGTATGATTTTCAATGTGCTTTATGCACAATTATTGCTTTTGAAATACTCTGATATAATCCACTTTCATCCTTTGAGGAAAAATGGTTTGATTATTGGGGCTACCTGGCCAGTTGCCACCAACTGCAACATTAAATATAAAGAAGAAATCATTATGAAATTCACTTCTTGCTGCAGAGATTATGTTTTCCTGATGAAATAGCATATCATCAACATACCATTTTATGGATGTCTCATCCCATATAAGTGAAAAGACGTGATATGCTGTTACAAGAGTATTTGTTGTAAGAGTATGGCTGCCACCAGTATAAACATGTCCTCCATCATCATAGTGGATTGTTCCATGTGTTACTTTTTCGAGACTATTGTCATCACTACCAACCATCTCCATAATGTCGATTTCACCACAGGCCGGCCATCCAACAGATGAGATATTTTCACCTAACATCCATAGTGCGGGCCACATTCCTTTACCATGAGGTAATAAGGCTCGTATATCAACTCTACCATAGGTAAAAGAAACTTTGTTTTTTGTAATCAAGCGGGCAGAAGTATACTGACTACTTCCTACATTTTCTTTTCTGGCTTCAATAATTAATGTTTCGTTTTCTACAGCAGCATTTTGATCTGTATAGTATTGCAATTCATTATTTCCCCAACCACTACTACCTGTTCCAATTTCAAAAGTCCAGTTTGAAGAACTTACGGAATTACCATTAAATTCATCATTCCAAAATAAAGTATAGCCGTCATATTCCAATGGTGTAATATAACCTCGGTCAAGAGGAATCGTATCATTTCCTTGAGGAGATGATAAGTCGATTTCCTGCGAGGCTTTGATAAATCTTCCTGAACTACCGTAGGCTTTAACTACCATTTGATATAATCCTATATCAGGAAAAGTATAAGTAAATAAACCAGTGGTATTCTCAGAAACAGGTTCAGATTCAGAACCTATATGCAAGGCATATTTCACAGTGTTTTGGGCATTTGCCAGAATTTTAGCTTCTCTGGTTTCAGTGTCAAGGGAAAGTAATTCAATTTTAAGATCAAATGGGTTATCGTTTGGCTCAGCAGGCTCATCTTTATCACAGGCTGTAAANTGTAAACAAGACTATGAATAATAGTAATAGAGGGATTTTATAGTCCATACTTTATTATTTATTAAATGTTAAATAATCCTGGGGCCAAAAGGCCCCAGGATGTCTTTAAATATTAACTAAATTAGTATATTAATTAAACCTAAAGTTTCTAATAAAGAATGTTCCAGGAGCATCATGACCTCCGCCACCTAGAGAGATTGCAAAGAAGTCAAGGTCAGTTCTTTCAAAAGGAGTATAACTTCCAGCACCACCTGATGGTTCATTAAGGTTCCATGTGTAAGTTACCCACTCATCCATAACTGCAGCTTCAGCCTCGTACTGGATATGTCCAGTCCACCATCCATCAGTTTGGCTAGCTTCACCAATAATAACTGCAATATCTTTTGTTAATGTTCCTGAATAGTCGTTTGAACTTGGCATATAAACATCAATTGATACAGTTGTAAAGTTATCGAACTGAATATCATTTTGCATCATAAACTGAAGTTCCTGATAAGTTCCGATTCTGTCATACTGTCCAACAGCTACGCCAGCACCTGCAGGGTCAGCAATACCCATTGTGAATGCCATACCATTAGCAGCAGGACCTTCGCCAGGATATACACCAGCAGTATCCAGAACTACATAACTTGTGCTAGTTTCAAAAGTGTTATACATTTCAGTAGGAGTAAGATCAGGTAAATCTTCACCATATTCTTGTGCTTCCTCTTCAACTTCAGGCTCTAATGAAGGGTCAGAATAACTAGCATATTTGAATAGCCAGTAACCTGCTTCACCATAATCAAAGGCCAAAGTCATAATATCATATCCTTCCATTTCTTCAATGGAGATATTGAATGTAGTAGATGCTACAGGTACAGTAGTTTCACCTGTTGGACCTAATTTAGGAATACCCATCCAAGCGCCCATTCCATCAAGAGTTACATCTCCTGTAGCAGGATCAAAAGTAAATGAGTGACTTCCTGATAACCATGCACTAACATCAACACCATCTTTATTTATCATATTTTCTGGAGTTGCCTCAAAACAAACTTCAAAGTTATCTGTACCGTCAAATACACCGTATTCACCCCAGAACATGCCATTGTCGTCAAATACAAAACTTCCATCTACGTGGAATGTGAATGTTTGATAATATAAGCAAGGACGTGAACCATCATTAGTTAGGCCTTCCCACCAGCCACCTGGATTTTCAGCGCTCTCTCCTAATGACATACATACACCTTCGCGGTATAATTTCCATGTTTTTGAATCAGTACCTGCTAATATTGTAAGAGCAGAGTTTGGATCTTTAAGTTCAAAAGATTCTGAAAAAGTTTTTGATACTCCATCATCATTTTTTGCGGTAAGTACTACATCATAGTTTCCTACTGCATCGTAAACATGCGTTGGGTCTGTTTCTGTTGATGTATTACCATCGCCAAAATCCCATGAGTAAGATGTTGCGTTTTGAGAAAAGTTAGTAAACTTTACCTCAAGGTAGTTGTCAGTACTTATCTCATACTGGAAACTTGCAATCGGATCTTTTGCTGGTGGGTCTTCATCATCTTTTTTACAAGAACTAAATGTAACCATTGTTCCAAGTAAAATTACCATGGTGAAAAATGCATACCATTTAAAATAATTTCTTTTTTTCATGTCTTAAAATGTTTAATTAATAAATATTTGTTAGTTAATGATTTTTTAATTGTATTGTCAAACATAACAATAATATAAAGTGTTTTGCTTTTGCAAACACATTACAAAGTAAATTATTAAATATGGGCATAGCAAGTTTTTAAACTCAACAAAAATACATCAAATTGATAATTGTATACATCATGAATACATCATAATGGCTTTAAAATAACTGATAATAAAGCTAATAATTAACAGATAATATTACATATCATAATACATCAAACTATATTTTAACCCATTTTTAGATCAGAATGATAATATGAATTCTGTCAAATTGGTTTGACGAGGTATTCCGAACTTTTTTCGGAGTCGGTATCTGCTTATTTCAACTCCTCTTGTTGAAATATTCATAAGTACTGATATTTCTTTACTTGATATATTCATGCGTAGATAAGCACATAGTTTAAGTTCTCTTGGGGTAAGATTTGGG
Organism: Marinilabiliales bacterium; assembly: GCA_002869365.1. Classification (GTDB taxonomy): domain Bacteria; phylum Bacteroidota; class Bacteroidia; order Bacteroidales; family F082; genus BM524. The sequence goes on from PKTA01000197.1 coordinate 23,271, forward strand.
AAAGTTTGCTTAATACGTTTCAAAAACTCTTCATGTACACTTTCGAAATGTGTTTCAAATACGTGCCACTGTTTTTCATCATCAATCTCTTTGTTAATAGCTCTTACTAAACGCATAATGCCATGCTTTTGAGTTTCAGATGTTATCATTTGCTCCAGTATATGAAGTTCTTCTCTCAAAGTTATTAGCATTTTATTTTTTTGAAGTGTTTGCATTGTTGAGTTAGCAAGTTCCTTATCCTTTAACTTTATACCCTCTCTTAATTTATCATTTCGCATCCTGATAATCTCTTTCTCTGCTTCAAGTCTTTCCCTTTGAAGACTCTCCTCCTTTTTCTGGAATTGCTCCTGCTGTTCTTTTTCACTACGTATGCGTGCCTTAATAAATCTGCGCCTAGTAAGCAATATTAGAATAAATACCAATACAAGTACTAGCAGTCCGTAGAAAACATAAGCATTAACCGACCTATAATATGGGGGTAGAACACTAAACTCAATAGTTTCTGATTCGCTAATTGTTCCATAAATATTTTTTGCCTTTACGGAGAAACTGTATTGACCTTCATCTAAATTGGTATAGTTTCGTATATTTCTGCTATCCCAATTTGACCAGGCCTTATCATTTCCTTCAAGGAAAGTTGAATAAACTATTTGTTCAGAATTTTCAAAATCATTTGCGGAAAATAGAAACTCAACGTCATTTGACTCATAATCGAGTATAATATTTTGACTCTTAATGTCCTCGTACTTTAACACAGAGTCAAAATGTTCAGTCTTTAATGAAATAATATATGCGTTAAAATTATATGAATAATTCTTCTGAAACTTAGGATCGTAGTGCACGAACCCTCTTTCAGTTCCGAATATTACATTACGATCGTTATAAGGATAAACAAACTCGAATGCATCAACAAATTCACCAGAAAGTTTTAGGAAAGGTTTTTCAATATTTGAATAGCTACCATCTTCACCTAGACGCATCACACCTGCTTTGTTGAAGTCAAAATACCACAGATTGTTCTTGTTATCCTGGTAAATAGATTGCACATCAATATCATTGAATATTTCATTAAAATAATTGTTTCTTATAAATTCATTTTTATCATAATCGAATGATAAAATTCCCTTATCGGAAGTAAAGATAATTTCGTTTTTAATTTTTGAAAGACTGGTAACAAAACCTGGCAAATCTGTACCCTTCGAATTATAAAAATCAACTTTTAATATGCTATCGTACGAGTTATTAAAAAAAATGCGGTATACACCTTTATAACCATGTGTAACCCATAGGGAACCGTCTTCATCAAATTCCATTCTGCGTGATGATTGCTCATATCCTTCTAATTCACTTGATATGGCCCAATTATTATTAGTAAAGTCATAGGATTGTAATCCTGTATAAGTTCCTGCAATTATCTTATTTGGGTTTCCGGGAACCTGTCTGAATACCCAACACCCTGTAGCACCTGACAATCTGGTGGCCTTATCTCCATTAATAAGGAAAACACCATTATTATGTCCGCAGAATATCGAATTGCCAAATTTCTGCAATGACCAAACCTGTCCTTTGGTTTCATCAATAAGCTTTATGTCGTTTTGTAAACTGGGTTTTGTGCTATCTGTTTTAATCGAAAACAATCCCTGATTTGTACCAAAATATGCAATATCATTTTCAATCAATGCTGCATAACCAGTGCTGAGGTTATATTTATCAGATATCAGGGAAAGTGGTAAATTTAATTCTAGATAATCAATTCCATGATCGGTACCTAACCATAAATTTCCAAGAAAGTCAATATCCATACAAAGTATAGTATTGTTTTGCAATCCATCATTCTTATTAATAAAGTTTATGGATTCAAGTTTACTATTTGTAAAGAGAATCCCATTTTGAATAGTTCCAAAAGCAATGTTGCCATTTGGTAGATAATATGTGCAATAAACCTGATTCTTCTTTAAATAGTCATTTGTTTCTGATGTTATTGGCTCTAAATCATTGCCATTATATATAAACATACCATCAGAGGCAGTTACAATAACCATTTTTTCATCCATTGGTATTATGCCCCAGATCTCTTTTCCTGCAAGTTTCTCCATTCCTTTTAGGTAAAATAGTTTACCCAATGCATAGCGCATTAGACCTTTCGACATATCATTTACATAATACTCATCATTTACCATATATGAGAAATGAAATAAGGAAGGGGCTTTAATAATATCAACTGTTTCCCCATTGAGAATAAACAGTTGATGATATGTTTGAAATATAATCCCATCCGGATGAATATATATCTTCCAAACATCTCCAAAATCTTTTTGATCTTCAGGTAATTTATCAACTAATGAATAATACTCTGCTCCACCCATGTCGCCAATTACATAGTATCCTAATTCATCATATCCTCCAGCGTAAATTCTATTATTTTCCCCTTGAGCAATCGACCTCAAAACACTTGAATTAGGCAGGCTGTATACATTCCAGTTAGCACCATCAAATTCCAGTAGACCTTCATTATTTGCAAAATACATCATTCCGTTTGAACATTGCTGGATATCCCATGTCTGACTACCGCCTTTATATATTGAACGCTGATAGTTTTTGATAAAGGGTGCGCCCAAATTAGATATTTGCGTATAGCAAGAGCAACTCAACAAAACTATGAATACCAGTATTGATAAATGTCTTAACATGTAGTATGTATTTTAAAACTGCTAATTTATGAAAATCATTGTAAATTAATACATTGTAATTTTAATTGATTTTTAGTGATGTATTTTTGATGTGTTATATTCATGACACATTAAAAACCTATAGATTATATTTGCAATAAAAATAATTGAAGAACTATATTGTTAGAATCAAACTTATTGCAATTTAATATTATTTTTCTCAAAAAAGTAACACTTATAATATTACCTGAATGAAAATTGATTATGTAGGGGTTTATGAAGCCATATAATGAACAAATAAGATATTTTCTGCAACTGCTTTTTATATTAACAGGAATTTTAATTAGTAGTTTTTCATCTTGTAAAAAAGTAGATAGTAGAGAAACTATAATTGAAAGAAAGATTGATTCACTGCTCTCTTTGATGACCCTGGAAGAGAAAATTGGACAAATGACGCAGGTTCGTCATTTTAAAGATATCTCAAATGATGATGACGTTGCTAACAAATTCATAGGCTCAGTAATTCACACGCAAGGGCCTTTGCCGAGTGAAAACAAAGCAGCAGAATGGCAAGCCAGATTCAGAAAATTGCAGGAACAGGCCCTTTCAACCCGACTTGGCATTCCTCTTCTCTTTGGTGTTGATGCAGTACATGGCCAGAATACTTATAATGGAGCGACAATTTTCCCTCACAATATTGGCATGGGAGCAGCAAATAATCCTGAGTTAGTAAGAAAGGCGGCTGAAATAACAGCCATTGAGATGCTTGCAACTGGATTCAACTGGACATTTTCTCCATGTGTGGCTATTCCCTATAATGAAAAATGGGGAAGAGTATATGAAGCATTTTCGGAGTCTACCGAAATAACAACAAAACTTACAAAAGCGGCCGTAGAAGGCCTGCAAAAAAATATGGAACACCCTTATTCAGTTATTGCCACAGCAAAACATTTTGTTGGTGATGGTGCAACAGAAGAGGGTAGTGAGGGAGGAAATACAACTCTGTCGATGGAGGAAATAAGTAAGCGTCTTCTTCCGCCATATAAGGAGGCTGTAAAATCAGGTGTTGGGTCTGTAATGGTATCCTTTAACTCGGTTTCCGAAATAAGCATGCATGCACACAAAGAACTAATTACTGATACTCTAAAACTTGGTATGGGTTTTAATGGCATAGTAGTTTCTGACTGGAAAGGGTTCTCCAGGTTTGGAGGAGTAAACATTATTAATGCAGGCGTTGACATGGTTATGGCTGTTGACGGTGACCTTGACTTTTTTCAGGATAGTTTGAAAAAATCAGTATTGAATAATTGGGTTTCAATTGAACGTATTGATGATGCCGTTAGAAGAATACTAAGACAAAAATACCTGCTGGGAGTTTTTGAAAACCCTTTTCCCGATTCCTTAACTATACCCCAAATAGGATGTGTAGAACACAGAAATATTGCGCGTCAGGCAGTAAGGGAATCAATGGTACTTCTAAAAAACCATAATAATATTCTCCCCTTATCAGAAAGAGCAAAAAAGATTATAGTTGTTGGTGAGCATGCAGAAAATGCAGGGTTTCAGTCAGGAGGATGGACAGTTACTTGGAGGGGAGTGGATGGTAATTACATCGGAGCGACGACCATTCTTGATGGCATAAAAAAGATGTTTAAGGGAGAAGTTGTTTATGATAAAAAAGCCGAAAATCCTGTAAAAGATGCCGATGTTGCCATTATTGTTGTTGGTGAAAGTCCTTATGTGGAATTTTTTGGAGATATTGGAGATGGAACAGGAGACTACACACTTACGCTGAAAGAAGAGCATCAAAAGTATATTGAAACATATACAGAATTAGGCATAAAAACTATAGTCGTGCTTATTTCGGGAAGACCACTGGTAACTACAAGGCAGATACAGCAGTCAGATGCATTCATTGCAGCCTGGTTACCTGGATCGGAAGGAGATGGTATAGCAGAGGTTTTGTTTGGTAAATATGATTTTAAGGGAAAGCTACCCCACTCATGGCCAGCAAATGTATCTCAGTATGATGGAAAATATGGGCCAAATTATTGGGATAAAAGTCTTAAGCCTCTATTTGAGATTGGATATGGATTGAACTATGAATTTTAACACAATAATATTCCAAATTATTAATAAAATATATTTGTAATAGAATTTCAGTAGTTAACATTTTTAAAATATCATTATACACTATCATGAAAAAATTATTTGTACTAGCAATTATCTTGTTTTCAGTTTCTTTGTTAAACTCTCAAAATATGAATGAAAACTTAAATCGAGAAGTTGAAGAATTACTTCATCAACTAACACTGGAAGAAAAAGCCTCTTTATGCTCTGGTCGTGATGATTGGAGTTCACAATCTATAGAAAGGTTAAATATACCATGGATATGGATGTCGGATGGACCCCACGGATTACGACGTGCCCCAGCAACCAATAAGCCTGGATACGGTGATCAATTGCCAGCAACTTGTTTTCCTACGGCATCTGCATTGGCAGCAAGTTGGGATGTTGATTTGATATATGATGTTGGCATTGCTCTTGGGGAAGAATGTCAGGCATTGGATGTTAATGTACTGCTCGGACCGGGAGTTAATATTAAGAGGTCAGTTTTAGGAGGTCGAAATTTTGAATACTTTTCAGAAGATCCCATTCTCTCTGGAGAAATGGGTGCGGCATTTATAAATGGTGTTCAAAGTCAAGGGGTAGGCACTTCTCTTAAACATTTCGTTGCAAATAATGTGGAAACCATGAGAATGTATGCCAATTCAGATGTTGATTCACGTACATTGCATGAAATATATCTCAAACCCTTCGAAATTGCAGTAAAAAAAGCGCAACCCTGGACAATCATGGCCTGTTATAACAGGGTGCAAGGTGAGTATGGTACTCAGTCTCCTTTCCTGTTGACTAAAACCTTAAAAAATGACTGGGGTTTTGAAGGTATTGTAATAAGCGACTGGTTTGCAGTTGTGGATAGGGTAGAAGGAATAAAGTCGGGAATGCATATAGAAATGCCTGGCACTAATAAAGTGAATGATTCGCTTATTGTAGAGGCAGTAAAAAATGGTGATCTTAAGGAAGAAGTTCTTGATAATATAGTTAGGGATATACTCAGAGTAGTCCTTAAAGCTCAATCTCTTGAAAAGGAGGATGCTGATCAGAAAATTGAAGAGCATCATAATTTTGCAAGAAAAGTAGTAGGAGAATCTATTACTTTGTTAAAAAATGAAAATGCCCTTTTACCAATTTCAAAAGATAAATACAAAACTATTGCTGTTATTGGTGAATTTGCTATAAATCCAAGATATCAGGGAAATGGAAGTTCAGAAGTGAAACCAGTGCAAATAGACAATGTTATGGATATCCTTAGGGAAGAATATGGTGAAGAATATACTATAACATATTCCAGAGGGTATGATCTTAAGGATGATAATAATTTTACATTTATTGAGGATGCTGTTGAAATTTCCAAGAAGGCAGATATAGTGTTGGTACTAGCCGGTTTACCTCTTCATTATGAATCGGAAGGAATTGACAGGACACATATCAATATGCCGGAATCTCACAATAAACTAATTGATAAGATTAACAAGGCAAATGAAAAAACTGTAGTTGTACTTACCAATGGAAGTGCAGTTGCAATGCCGTGGGCAGAAAATACAAATACAGTTGTTGAAAGTTGGCTCGGTGGTCAGGCAGGAGCTGGTGGTGTAGTGGATGTATTATTTGGAAAAGTAAATCCATCCGGAAAACTGGCAGAAACATTTCCAAAAAAACTTGAAGACACTCCTTCGTTTTTTAATTTTCCTGCTGAAGAAGGAAATGTTCTTTATGGAGAAAGGATGTTTGTAGGTTATCGTTATTATGACGAAAAGAAAATAGAACCTTTATTCCCATTTGGTCATGGATTGTCTTATACTACATTTGATTATAAGAATATTGCTGTTTCTGATAAAAAAATTACTGATACAACTGAACTTTCAGTGAGTGTAGTAATAAAAAATACTGGCAGCAAAAAAGGAAAGGAAGTAATACAGTTATACCTTACTGACAAGGAAAGCAGACTACAAAGGCCAAAAAAAGAGTTAAAAAGATTTTCAAAAGTTGAGTTAAATCCCGGAGAAGAAAAAGAAATTACATTCAAATTGGATGCAAATGACTTTTCTTATTTCGATTCGAAAAGAAATATGTGGATTGCAGAAAGTGGCCAATTTGATATATTGCTTGGCTCCTCATCAAGGGATATTCGTCAAAAGGAAACCATCACCCTTAACTCCACTCAAAAAGTACCACTTGGCTTCGATGAGTATACATTTTTCAGTGAATACTGGAATAATGAAGAAACCCGTGAATTTCTGAAAGAGATAGTTCCAGTATGGATTAGTCAGTTTGTTCCGGAAGGTAAGACAATGGATGAGGCAGTATTTCAGGATTTCTTTATTGAACATCCTTTAATTAAAATGCCTTATATTACTAATGGAGAATGTAGTGCTGAGGATATAAAAGAACTAGTTAAAAAATCGAGTTCAATAACTTTTACGCCATAAGACAAAGATTTGTAGCAGTAATATAAACTAATCATAACTTGCATTAATTCCATATATGAATAT
>PKTA01000173.1 GCA_002869365.1 Marinilabiliales bacterium
AATAGGAGCCCTTTATATAAAAAATGGTATTAAGTTGGAGAAACTTATTCATGGAGCCGATCATGAGCAAAATTTACGTGCTGGTACCGAAAATGTTTTGGAAATCGCTGGTTTGGGTAAAGCATGTGAAATCGCTTCAAAAGATCTGGAAAAAAATATTGCTCATTATGCAGAAACACGCGATTATCTTTTTGAATTATTGCAAAAAAGTCTTCCTCAGATAAAATTAAATGGCGATCTTCAGCAATGCCTGCCAAACACATTAAGTGTTTCTTTCCCAAATGTTGAAGCAAACACTTTAATATCACGATTAGAAAATGTAGCGGCATCTGCAGGTGCTGCATGTCATTCGGAAAGCATAGACGTTTCTGCCGTTTTGGAGGCCATGAAGGTGCCTATTGAATATGCCATGGGAACCATTCGTTTTTCCACTGGCCGTGAAACAACAATGGAAGATATTCAAGCGGCGGCTTATGAAATAATCGAGAAGGTAAAGCAATTAATGCCTGAGAAATCGGAGAAGTCAAAAGTTTCAAAAACGAATGAAATAAAACTCACAAAATATACTCACGGCTTAGGATGCGCTTGCAAAATAGAACCTCAAAAACTCGAAAATATACTCAAACAAATTGAGCCATTTTATAGCGATAAAGTGTTGGTTGGCACCGAAACCTCCGACGATGCTACTGTTTACAAACTCAATGATGAGCAGGCACTTGTACAAACTCTCGACTTTTTCACACCTATAGTCGACAATCCCTACGATTTTGGAGCCATAGCCGCTGCCAATGCATTGAGTGATATTTATGCCATGGGTGCTAAACCAATATTTGCCTTAAACATAGTAGGATTCCCGGAAGATAGTCTTCCTATGGAAGTTTTGGAGCAAATACTAAAAGGTGCCAGAGATAAGGCTGCTGAAGCAGGAATTCCGGTTTTGGGCGGACATACCATTGAAGATCCGGAACCAAAATTTGGAATGGTAGTAAGCGGACTTATACATCCAAACAAAATATTGAAAAATACCGGTGCCAAAGCAGGTGATGTACTGGTAATTACCAAAGAACTTGGAACTGGAATACTCTCCACTGCACTTAAAAGAGGACTTGTTGATGATAATGTAAGGCAGAAACTTACAGGTATTATGAGTTCATTAAACAAAACTGCCGCCGAACTCATGATGAAATATGAAGTTCATGCATGTACCGATGTTACCGGATTTGGATTAATGGGGCACTTAAAGGAAATGAGTCAGGGATCTAAGCGAGATGTAATTATCAACTTTGATAAACTTCCATTTATCGAAAAAGCAAAGGATATGGCTGCTGCAGGAATTATTCCCGGAGGTACATTTAACAATCTGGAGTATGTAAAAAACTTGGTGGATTTTGGCAGTATGAACAGAACCCAGCAACTTTTGTGTTGCGACGCACAAACATCTGGCGGTCTGTTAGTTGCATTATCTAAAAAAGATGCTGAAGACTATTTATCAGACTTGCATAAAAATGGCTTGAATGAATCATGCATAATAGGTGAGTTTGTGGAGGGTAGTGAAGGCAGGATTTTTATTAAGTAGGCAATAAAGACAGTTTGTAATGCATTTTGTTTCCTTCGGAAAACAAAAAACCTTCCAAACGCGATTTAGTCATATTAATTTTATCCCCGTCAATAATGACGGGGCTATTAATGTTTATCCGTCTTTCGACGGAATTATATAATAAATGTAAATAGGCTACGTAGGTCACTTCTAAAACTTGTCAGTCCACCGACTGATATTCAATTATATCTTAGTCTTTCAAGTCATTTTTTTTTTGAACACCGAACATCTACGTGTCAGTCTCCTGACTGATCAACGAATGTCGAATGATGTTTTTTTTTGGTTTACCAAATATTGATTTTTTCAAATAGATGTAATTAGGCTACTTAGGGATCAAGCGAAAAACCAGGGGATAATTTTTATCTATAAGTTAATATGATTATTACTTGCAGTTTTAGTAAACGATTTTCCTCAGGCCGGAATGGCCTTTCATTTTTATTCGTGCTTTTTAATTTTATAGGAACTCATGAATACTTCGTATTTGGCTTGACCCAAAAACGAAACAAAAAAATCAAGGCTTATTTTTCTTTTCACTGAAATTTTTATAGAAGCTAAGTGCGTGCATGTGATCTCCTCATTCTTCGGAGCTTCATGTACTTTCTATGCTTCTATTGCAAATTTACAGCTCAATAAAAATAGGCCGGGCTTTCCAATAGTTGTAAGGTTTATTTAAAAAATATTAATTGCGATTATCATTCAGACATGCAAGTAAGAAAATCGACGAAATAAAATAATTAAACCATAAATAAACAAATAAGCGGCATGATTTTATCAATTCCCCAGGAAGTTGGCTTAGTCTCTATGTAGTTCACTTCTAAATTCTTAAATCGTTGATCAGTCAGTTGACTGATATTCAAATGCCTTTTAGTACTCTATAAAGCAAGACCCCAAAACGACTATCCTTAATATTTTATAATAATCATTTTCAAAATCAAATCGACTTTTCAAATATCCTATAACGCTTATAAATTGTACTTTCCAAGCGTTCCATAACGGCACGCATTTTTACATTTTCTTCCATAATCAAATGGCTGTCTAAAATCTTAAGATTTGCATCTTTAGCAGAATCGAACATGGAAACAGCCATCAAAGCATCAATACCTGAATTGCGAATTGTATCCTTAACACATCCCAGCAATAGATTTAATTGGGTCGCCTTTCTGAATGAAAGTAATAAATAAATAAATCCCAAAGGAAAGAGTTTACCTTTTGCCTTTTTAAAACCATCTGAGATATCGGGCATAGCAACTACGAAAGCCACTACTTTATCGTTTTTATCCTTTACAAGTTTTATAAACTTTGGATTCAAAAGAGGCAGAAATCTCTCTGAGAATTCTTTGGATTCTATCTCCTGCAAAGGCGCAAATCCATAAATATCAGAATATGCTTCATTTATTAAGTCGAAAACAGGTTTTACATAAGGACGAACATGTTTCGATTTCTTAAATTCCATAAGTTTAAAACCATTTTTCTCTACTCTTTCAGCAATTTTTTTATAAAACTCCGGCACAACATCAGGGATGTTTGCCCTGTACTGCACAAGATCCAGTTTCTTTTTAAAACCATTTTCCTCAACATACTTCACCATAAAAGGAAAGCTACAATTGGTAACCATAACCGACATAGGATCATCGAATCCTTCTATAAGAAATCCTTGTGGATCCTTATCGGAGAAGCCAAGCGGTCCTACCAGATTGTCCTTTTTATTCTCTCCGGCCCAGTCAATTACCGCCTCTATCAATGCATCAAAAACATTTTTATCGTCATAACATTCCATAAAAGAAAAACGGGCATTATTCTCATTATGACCTTCATTGTAAACATGATTGATGATTCCCATAATTCTTCCAACAAGAGTTCCGTTTTTTTCGGCCAAAAACATTATGGTATCACAATGTTCAAAAGAGTGATTTTTGTTTTTATCGAAAACTTTCCATTCATCGGAAATTAAAGGGGGCAACCACTGTTTGTGATTTTTATGAATTATATATGGTAGATGGATAAAGGATTTTAAATCCTTCTTCGTTTTAACTTCAAATATTTTAATCATTCCTTAAACTTAATACCAAAATATCAGGCTTCATATTTGTTCAAATTATTTGCCGGGCAAGTAATTATATAATTTCTTTGAGAGAAATAAAATTAGAGGTGCAAACACTATCCCTGCTACTACATCCACTACATAATGAGCCTTGATATAAACCGTCGACAAGATAAGAAGAAATACAATTGGTAGGGCTATTTTGAAATAGTTGCCAAAATCTTTTCTGAATAAAATCAGAATTATTATTGAAATCCCAACATGAGAACTTGGAAATGCTCCTGTGGGTTGTTCACCAAATTTTTGTACTAAGTGCATGATATTGTCGAAGATATAAGCAGACGGCAAAATGTTTTGAGGCGATTCAAAAAAGTATTGTGGTCCTGCTGAAGGGAAAATTGCAAAAATCAAATAGAACAAATACAGGGAGGCCGTTAGATAAAAGACATTTTTAGAGAGTTTATCTCCTTTTTGTAAATAATAAATCAGAAAAAATCCAATTATAAGAAGATAAAAAGTGAAATAAGAAAAATACATTAACTCACTGAAAAGATGGTTTGAGATGCATTCAGAAAATGAAATAGCAGGCTGAATACCAAATATATAAAAATCTGCTTTTTCCAAATAAGGATCCAGATTGCTAAAAAATAATTTATTATAATTAACCGTTTCCTGATAAAAATATGCACTTAAAATTAATGGGTAGGCTTCCCTTAAAATATCAGATAACTTAGATTTTACCTGCTTATGGAAAAATAATATTCCAAACACCAAAATGAGTATAATGAGACGAATCAATAATAAATGCACCAACATATCTTCTCCCCAAAGGGAAAAAATAATTAGTAAACTACTAATTGAAATATAAATCAAAAAAAATATATCTGTTTTTTTTAATTTATCAAGCATTGTTAAATATTTAGTAAGCAAATTTAACATTATCTTCTGCAATATTAGTCATACACAATAATTATAAATATCCCGATTAAACAAACATTATTCTACTATTCCCAAAATATTTTCCTTATTTACCGCCATAATTTGGTTTCTGAAAAGATTTATTATATTTTTAATTTTTTAAGTGTTTTCATCGCATTAAACACCAAAGGTTATTTTGCTTATATTGTGGCACTTAATTGAAATATTTTAGATCAATATTGTAAAATATTTTATCCTAATAAATTATTGAAAAATGATTGTTTGATTTGTTTTTTCAATATTTTGGCTGCGATTTTTACAACACACTTTAAGCATCTGAAGTGAAACTTTATTATTAAACATATTTAAATGAAGAACACCTATTTTGATTTAATAGAACAGAGTTATTATTTTCCGCAGGAAGGTTTTGATTTGAGAGATGGATATCTTTCGTTTCAGGGTGTTTCTCTGAAATACTTAATAGAGAAACATGGAACTCCTTTCCGGTTTATATATCTCCCCAAAATTGGAGATCAGATAAAAAAATCGCGTAACCTTTTTAATAAGGCAATTAAAAAGAATAATTACTCAGGTAAATACCACTTTTGCTACTGTACAAAATGTAATCACTTTTATCATGTAATTAGTGAAGCTTTAAAGCATAATGTGCATTTGGAAACTTCTTCTTCATTCGATATTGATTTGATTCTGAATTTATATAAAGAAAAGAAAATCGATAAAAAGAGAATTATCATTCATAATGGTTATAAAACCGAAGAATACCTTCAGCGTATTATAAATATGCAGGAAGCGGGATTTGTAAATTCCATTATTGTTTTAGATAGTGAAACCGAACTTTCGCGAATACTAAACCTAAATATTAAAACGAAAATAAAAATTGGATTACGTATGGCCATTAATGAGGAGGCACAGTCTTCTTATTATACTTCCCGCCTGGGAATTCGTCATACCAAAATAATCGAATTCTTTGAAAAGAACATAAAGAATAACGACAAAGTAGAGTTAAAAATGCTTCACTTTTTCGTTGATTCCGGCATAAAAGATACCCTTTATTATTGGGGGGAATTCCAACGTGCTTTAAAACTTTATGCAGACCTCAAAAAAGTTTCTCCAAATTTGGATTCATTTAATCTTGGTGGAGGCTTCCCCATCAGAAACCATTTGGGCTTCGAATACTCTTATGAGTATATGATAAATGAAATTATTACAAACATAAAAGATGCTTGTGTAAAGGAAAATATTGAGGAACCCGACATTTATACCGAATTTGGAAGATATACTGTTGGCGAATCGGGAGCAATAATATTTAAAGTACTGGAAACCAAACAGCAAAACGATACTGAGGCATGGTACATTATCGACAATAGTTTGATGAATACTATTCCCGATGCTTGGTCGATACACGAAAAATTTATTCTTTTGCCAATTAATAAATGGAATAATGAATATCAAAGGGTGAATATTGGAGGAATAAGTTGCGATCATTCGGATTATTATAATTCCGAAGATTTAAATCAGGAGGTTTTACTTCCTAAAGTTACCAATGAAGATAAGGAGCCTCTGTATTTAGGTTTCTTTCATACCGGAGCTTATCAGGATTCCATTAGCGGTTACGGTGGTATTAAACACTGTTTAATTCCTTCGCCTAAGCATGTTATTATCGACAGGGATGAAAAAGGAAACTTTGTGGATTATGTATACAGAGAAGAGCAATCGGCTCCGGAAATGTTTAAAATTTTAGGTTATAGTCAGGACAAATGAAAGTTTTTGGTGGCATAGACAATCCTTATTCCGACTACAATAAAGCAAAGGTTTTGTTGCAGTCGATACCCTATGATGGAACTAGTACATGGGGAAAGGGAGCCGATAATGGTTTTGATGCATTCATTGAAGCCTCGGAAAACATGGAATTATACGATATTGAAACCGATAGTGAAGTATATAAAAAAGGTATTCATGTATTGTCGGAAATCACAGAATCATCATCCCCTGAAGCAGTTTTTGAAATAGTATATTCCAATACTAAAGAACTTCTTAAGGGAGATAAATTCCTGACATTTTTCGGTGGAGAGCATTCCATAAGCATAGGAATTATAAAAGCATTCTACGAAAAATATCAAAATATCAGCGTTTTGCAATTGGATGCTCACGCTGATTTGCGTTCATCCTATATGGGGTCTCCGTATAATCATGCATGCGCACTTCATGATGCGTCTTTGAATACAAATTTGGTTCAGGTTGGCATCAGAAGTATGGATATAAGCGAATTAGAATTTCTGAATAAAGAAAAATGTTTCTTTGCAGAAGATATTTATGGCAATGATAACTGGATGCAGAAATCAATTGATTTACTGAGCGATAAGGTTTATCTAACCATCGATCTGGATGTATTCGACCCATCGATCATGCCTGCAACAGGAACCCCTGAACCGGGAGGTTTGCTTTGGAATAATACAATAACATATCTTAGAAAAGTATTTGAACAGAAAGAAATATTAGGATTTGATATTGTAGAACTGGCACCAATAGAAGGAAATAAAGCAGCCAACTTTTTGGCTTCAAAATTATATTATAAATTACTTTCGTATAAATTTTCATTTAATGAGTAAAAAAGGAAACATAAGCAACTTCATGCTTGAGCATTATAAGCATTTTAATTCGGCAACGGTTGTTGATGCTGCTGAGGCCTATAATGATCAGTTGGTTAGTGGAAATAAAATGATGATAACGCTTGCCGGAGCCATGAGCACCGCCGAGTTGGGAAGATCTCTGGCAGAGATAATCCGTCAGGATAAAGTTCATATTATCAGTTGTACAGGTGCAAATCTGGAAGAAGATATTATGAATCTGGTTGCACATTCACATTATAAACGTGTACCTGAATATCGTGATTTTACACCTCAGCAGGAATGGGATTTGCTGGAAAAAGGCCTTAACAGAGTTACCGACACCTGCATACCTGAGGAGGAAGCCTTTAGAAGGTTGCAACAACATATTTTCAAAATATGGAAAGATGCTGAAGAAGCGGGAGAAAGATTTTTACCACATGAATTTATGTATAAAATGTTACTTTCAGGAGTTCTTGAACAATATTATGAAATAGATCCTAAAAACAGCTGGATGCTGGCAGCAGCTGAAAAAAATCTGCCCATTGTGGTTCCCGGTTGGGAAGATTCCACTATGGGTAATATATTTGCCTCCTATTGTGTTAAAGGAGAGTTGAAGCCATCTACCATGAAATCAGGGATAGAATATATGACATTCCTTGCCGACTGGTATACAGAAAATACTAAAAATAATAAAATTGGTTTCTTCCAAATTGGAGGAGGAATCGCCGGCGACTTCCCCATTTGTGTTGTACCAATGCTTTATCAGGATTTGGAAAGAACTGAAACTCCATTTTGGAGTTACTTCTGTCAGATTTCTGATTCCACAACAAGTTATGGTTCCTATTCAGGTGCTGTTCCTAATGAAAAAATAACCTGGGGAAAACTAGATATTGATACCCCAAAATTTATTATCGAATCGGATGCTACTATTGTGGCCCCTTTGATTTTTGCTTATTTATTGAACTGGTAAAAAATTTAAAATGGAAAATATAAACAAATTACGAATTATTAAAGATTACGAAAAGTTAGATACCGATCTACAGGAACAAATTAAATTGGTTTATCCTGAAGGATTTAGTCAGCATTTAATTGAATTTACAAATGGAAAAGGTGAAAAGGTAAGCGCCTTACGTTTCGAAACTTTCGAAAAAATTTATTTGGTCAGAATGTCCATAAAAACTGCTGAAAGACTCATTGAAGAAGATTCAGATTATGATGACGATGGTATGCTTAAACAAAACATCAAAGAGAAATACGAAGATGAGTATGCCGACATCGAATATCTTTCGGAAAACGAAAATTACGACGATGGCAGCGATGATGATTACGACGATTAATTCATAAACTTAAATTCTGTAAAAGTGCAAATGGAACTACCCGGATTTATTCATGGAATGTGGAGGCTAAATGATTGGAACTTCACAAATAAAGAATTATTAAATTTTATTGAGGAAATATTAGATTTGGGTATAAGCACTTTCGACCATGCTGATATTTATGGTGATTACACTTGTGAGAGTGTTTTTGGTAATGCTTTGAAAGAGAAGCCTATACTCCGACACAAAATGAATATAATCACCAAATGTGGTATAAAACTTCTTTCAGAAAAATATCCCGAAAGGTCAATAAAAGTTTATGATTATTCATACAAGCATATAGTACTCTCGGCGGAAAACTCTTTGAAAAATTTAAATACCGATTTCATCGATTTACTTCTGCTGCACCGACCCTCACCAATGATGAATACTGATGAAGTTGCACGTGCTTTTTCAAAACTTCATGGTGATGGAAAAGTTTTAAATTTTGGAGTCTCCAACTTTAACCCCTTACAATTCGAACTGCTAAACTCTGTTCTCGACACAAAACTCGTTGCAAATCAGGTTGAAATATCACCTTTTAATCTGGAACATTTTGATAATGGTAATATGGAGTTCTTCCAAAAGGAGAAAATCATCCCCATGTCATGGTCGCCTTTGGCAGGGGGTAAAATTTTTAACCCGACAACAAATCATGAACTTAATTTAACAAACACAATTAAAGATATTGGGAAAGAGTTGGGCACCGATAAAATTGATCAGGTTGTTTTGGCCTGGTTGTTAGCGCACCCTTCAGGAATAATACCTGTTTTGGGCTCTGGGAAAATAGACCGTATTAAAAGCGCTGTAGAATCATCAAACTATAAGATGAATCTTGAACAATGGTTTAAAATTTATACCGCAGCAACTGCTTCTGAATTACCTTAATAATAATTAAACATCCTGTTTTTTAAAAAAGCAAATAAATATAAAATAGCGGATAAATTTGAAGTTACAGCATCCACGCAACCGTTTGCAAAAGCATAATTGTTAGTAGTTTATACTAATAACTTTTATAAATTAGACAATCCTTTAACTATTGCAGATTTCAATGAATATTTTAAGAAATTTGCAAATATTTTATTTAATGAAAGAAGCATAAAAATGCCACATAAAAATATTGATGCAATAATTTTTGACCTCGACGGAGTAATTACAAAAACTGCAGATGTTCATAGCCGTGCCTGGAAGAAAATGTTCGACCAATTTCTGGAACAAAGAGCAAAATCAAATAATACCAAATTCGTTGAATTTACTTCTCAGGATTATCTGAAATTCGTTGATGGAAAACCACGCTACGAAGGAGTAAAATCATTTTTAGAATCCCGGAATATAGAGCTGGAGTTTGGTAGTCCGGAAGATTTACCAAAGGAAGAAACAGTTTGCGGACTTGGAAACAGGAAAAATGAAGCTTTTAATGAAGTTCTTAAAGCAGAAGGTGTAAAAGTTTTTCCTTCTACCGTCGAACTGATGGAACGCCTTCATAAAGAAGGTATTAGACTGGGCGTTGCTTCCTCCAGTAAAAACTGTGAGGCCGTATTAAAAGCCGCAAAACTTACACATCTTGTTGAAACAAGAGTCGATGGTGTAGTATCTGCCGAAATGGGGCTAAACGGAAAACCTGCTCCGGATATTTTTACTACCGCAGCAAAAAATTTAAATGCCGAAATTTCGCGTTCAGTGGTTGTTGAAGATGCTTCATCGGGAGTGGCTGCAGGAAAAAACGGAAACTTTGGTCTGGTACTGGGTTTGGCAAGAGAAGATAATGAAATGGCTCTGTATGCCAATGGCGCCGATGTGGTTGTAAAAGATATTGAAGACTTTAATTTTGAAGCCATTGAAAATTGGTTTGAAAATGAAATGGAAAAAGATTCGTGGGAACTTAAATATCACGATTTTGATCCGCTTAAAGAAAAGTCGAGAGAAGCATTGCTAACAGTAGGAAATGGTTATTTTGGGACTAGGGGTGCTCTTGAAGAATCATTTGCAAATAAAAATAACTATCCTGGAACTTATATTGCCGGGATGTATAATCGTTTGACCACAAAAGTTGCCGGAAGAGACATTGTAAATGAAGATTTTGTAAACGTTCCTAACTGGTTGGTAATCAAATTTAAAATAGAAGACGAGCCATGGTTTTTCCCTGCCTCCGAAAATATAGTTTCCTTAAGCCGTAATCTGAACTTAAGAACAGGTTTGTTGACCAGGACAATGAAAGTAGTTGATGAAGATGGCCGCCAGACATTAATCGAATCGCAACGTGTGGCAAGTATGCACAATCCGCATTTAGCAGCCATAAAATATAAACTTACTGCACTCAACTATTCTGCAAATATTAGCATAGCCTCAGCAATTGACGGTACTATTATTAATGAAGGTGTTGAAAGATATAAAAGCCTCAACTCAAAACATCTGGAACCCATTGAACAAGGTGGTGAAAACAATTTTTCATATCTTAAAGTTAAAACAAACCAATCGGGGATTAACATTGCCATGGCATCAAAACTCGATTGCAATAAAAATGTACAATATGGTGTAAGTTGCGATGAAGGCATAGTTTATACTTATGTAGACTATGAAATTCAACTTGGCAAAAGTATCGAATTTGAAAAAATTGTTAGCATTCACTCATCACTTGAAGCATATGATAATGTTTTGGATGCGGCAAATCAAACTTTATCTACAGCAAATTCATTTAATGGGATTTATTCTGCCAGTAAACTTTCCTGGAGAGAACTTTGGAATAAGGCCGATATTAAAGTAAGTGGCGACCGTAAATCGCAGCAATTACTCAGATTACATATTTATCATTTACTTGTTTCTGCCTCAAATCATAATCAAAAATTAGATGCAAGTATTACTGCCAGAGGTCTTCATGGCGAAGCATACAGAGGCCACATTTTCTGGGATGAGTTATTTATCTTACCCTTTTACAATATTCATTTTCCTAAAACTGCACGCGAAATATTAATGTATCGCTATCGTCGAATAGAAAAAGCACGCGAATATGCTAAACAATACGGATACAAAGGTGCGATGTTCCCATGGCAAAGCGGAAGCGATGGAAGTGAAGAAACACAAATTATTCACCTCAACCCTGTAACAGGAGATTGGGGCGACGATCATAGTTCTTTACAACGACATGTTTCACTGGCAATAGCCTATAATGTATGGCAGTATGTTAATACTACTGCTGATATCGATTTCCTTAAAAATTATGGAGCTGAAATGATTTTGGAAATTGCTCGCTTCTGGGCCAGCAAATCATCTTATGATTCAACAACTCAAAAATATTCAATTGATGAGGTAATGGGCCCTGATGAATTCCATGAATCATATCCCGGTGCCAAAAAAGGAGGATTAAAAGACAATGCCTACACCAACTTAATGTCAGCATGGTTATTTTCAAAAGTTCCTGATGTTCTGGAACTAATTTGGGATGACGCTCCAAAAGTTCTGGAAAAAATAAATCTTACTGAAGAAGAACTCGAAAAGTGGAGTGAAATTCAACATAATTTGCAGTTGCACATCAACGATGACAGCATAATTTCGCAGTATGACGGATATTTCGACTTAAAGGAACTCGACTGGGATTACTTTAGGAAGAAGTATGGAAATGTTTACAGAATGGATCGCCTTTTAAAGGCAGAAGGAAAATCGGCTGATGATTATAAAGTAGCAAAACAGGCCGATACCCTGATGACATTTTATAATCTTAGTAAAACAACTGTCGACAAACTTCTTGGTGATTTATCATATAAACTTGATGATGATTATTTGGAAAAAAACCTGGATTATTATCTGCAACGCACATCTCATGGTTCTACTTTAAGTAGAGTTGTTCATGCTCAACTTGCTCAAATAATTGGTAATGAGAAACTTTCATGGGAATTATATTCTGATGCTCTGGCAAGTGATTATAATGATATTCAGGGAGGAACAACCGCTGAAGGAATACATGCAGGTGTTATGGCCGGAACAATAATGATTGCTATTTCAACATTTGCAGGTGTTGATTTAAGGGATGAGATTCTTAATCTGGATCCTAAACTTCCGGATAACTGGGATTCTATAAGCTTTAACCTTAATTTCAAATCAGTGGAGTATAATTTTAATATTACCAAAGAAAATGTTGAAATAACTACTGATAAAGAAGCAATTATAAAATTCAGAAACGAAGTCTTCAGCCTTAAGGCTAAAAAGAAAACTACTTTAAAAATTCAATAAAAACTGAGTCGACATGTTAGAAGATGTTTTATTAATACAGGATAAACACAGGGAAGCAGCAGCAGAAATTGTTAGCGAAATCCTAAAAAGTAAGAACAAAGACAAATATATAGTAGCAATTTCTGGCGAGTCGGGTTCGGGAAAATCGGAACTTACTCATGTTGTTGCAAAAGAACTTTTTAATAAAGGTTTCAAAGTTAAACCCGTTCATATCGACAATTTTTACAATACTCATCCGCTTGAGCGTCAGGAATACAGGAAGAAACATGGCGTGGAAAATGTAGTTGGTTTGGGAGAGTATCGCTGGGATGATATAAATAATACCGTTGATGATTTTTATAACAACAGAAAATCAACTATGCCTTGTGTTGACCTGGTTACTCAAAATATCGACGAATTAACTACCGATTTTAATGGAGTTGAAATATTGGTTGTGGATGGATTATATGCTATTAATATAAAAGGTGTCGACCTGGGAGTTTTTATTGAATTAACTTACCACGAAACCAAGAAAGCCCAGGCAAACAGGGGCAAAGAGAAAACCGATGAACTCAGATTTAAGGTGTTGGAAAAAGAACATCAAACAGTTTTGAGCCTAAAGCCAAAAGCTGATTTACTTATAAATATGGATTATAAAGTTGTTAAAGCGTAATTTAATTATTTCATAGTAGTTTTTAATCTGTTTTGTGTTTTTACTATATTTACAGTTCTAAAATTGGTTTGAACTGTTGATTTAAATGCAAACCTGTTTACTATGTTTTATAAATACTACACTGATTATCTTATTATTGACAACGATTCGTTGTATATTCCAATCATTAGGTTGGTTATTTTTATAAGCACAATTTTTTTACAAAGAAAAGTTGTTGGTAATTCTGTAACTAACAGAATTTTTTCAAATTACCCTTTCTACAATAAATTTTATTTTGGTTTTTTATGAGTGATACTTCCATTATAAAGATAAGAGGTTTATGCAAGAGTTTTGATGGCATTATAGCTCTCAACAATCTTGATATGGAGGTAAAAAAGGGCGATATTTATGGCTTTTTGGGGCCTAATGGCTCGGGAAAAAGCACAACAATTAAGATACTTCTCACTCTGGTAAAACCCGAAATTGGTAAGATTGAAATTTTTGGCGAAGACCTTGATACCAATCCAAAATCGATACTTAAGCGCATTGGAGCAATAGTAGAGAAGCCCGGATTTTATGAGCGCATTAGTGCAATGAAAAACCTACAAATGCTTGCTAAATATTCCGGAATCTCGATCGATAATGAAGAGTTAACAAAAATATTTAATACAGTAGGTCTTGGCGACAGGAAACAGAGCAAAGTAGGTTCATATTCTCATGGTATGAAACAAAGACTTGGTTTTGCCCAGGCAATTATGCATAAGCCAGAGCTTCTGATATTAGATGAACCTTTTGCCGGCTTAGACCCCAAAGGTGCCCGGGATTTGAGAAATCTTATTTTAAAATTAAATAAGGAAAACGGAACTACAATTTTGCTTTCGTCTCACCAACTTGATGAAATTGAAACCATTGCAAGCCGAATGATAATTATTAATAAGGGAAGCTCAGTGTGCGAAGGAAGCGTAAAAGAAATTGTGGAACAGAATAAAATGAGTATAATTGTTAATGTTGACCAACCAAAAGAAGCATATAATAAACTTAAAAGCAGCAGGTTGCCAATAGAAAATATTATTCTCACAAATGATATTATACAGTTAAACTGTACCCATGATGCCATACCATATGTGAACCAGTATTTGCAATTATCCGGTTTTATGATTTTTGAAATCAGGAAAGAAAAAGCATTGGAAAATTATTATTTAACATTCACCTGAAAATGAAAATATTATTAATAGAAATATATAAAGTTTTCATACGAAGGCGCTCCTATATTGGATTCGGGGCTATACTTTTTATAGTTATCCTGCTTCTGCTTGCAGTAAATTATGAAGCAAAAACAGTTCTGGACTTTCTTACTTCCAACCTCAAAGAGTCGTTCAGTTTTCAGGGAAACCTTATTAATGGTAATCTGTATGCTCATATTGTAATGCGGTCACTATGGGTTCATATCCCTTTATTGGTTATCTTAGTTACAGGCGATTTGGTATCGGGAGAATATCAATCAGGAACTTTCAGAATGTTGTTAATCAGACCTGTTAGCAGATTTAGTATAATAAGTTCGAAATTTATTGCAGGCTGGATTTATGTCTTCCTACTTGTTTTATTTATGGCTGTTTTGAGCCTGGGTTTAGGTTATATATTTCTTGGAAGCGGCGATTTACTTGTTACCAATAATACCATAAATATTTTTAACTCTGATGATGTGCTTTGGCGATTTGGTTTGGCATATTCTTTTGGTTTATTAAGTATGTTAACTGTGGCCTCCTTATCGATTTTGCTTTCAACTTTATTTGATAATTCAGTAACAGCAATACTTACATCGCTGGCAGTAGTGATAGTACTAACTTTTTTATCAACATTTAATATACCTTTTATAAATGCTATTAAACCATTTTTATTTACTACACAAATGAGTGGATGGGACTCGTTTTTTAGTTTTGATATTGACTATAATAAAATTATTTTGCAATCGGTAATACTGATAGTGCATATTCTGGTATTCTATTTATTGAGCCTCTATATTTTTATCAGAAAAGATATTCTAACATAGTTGCATATGATAAATACTTTTAAAAAATATATAGTTTTTGTTTTGATAATATTTTCAGCAAATGTTATTGCTCAGGATATTGATCCAATAATAGTACTCGACTCGGCTCAGAATAAACTTAAAAATGTTAAATCGTATACTGCTGATGCAGAAATAGATGTGGATGTGGATTTTCTTAAAATGAAACCCAGACAAGCAAAAATTTCATATATATATCCCAATAAACTTGATATTGATACTAAGGGTTTTGCGATGATACCTAAGTATGGCTTCAGGCCTTTTATGAAAACAATAAACAGCCTGGATAACAGAGCAGTTTTTACAGGAATGGAAGAAATAAACGGTCACAATTGTTATATTTTGACTTTACTTCCCCGTGAAGATAGTAAAGTTGTAATGTTAAAATTATGGATAAGAACAGAAGATTATTTAATTCAGCGAAGTGAGACATTTACCAGGCATTCAGGGAGTTTTTTAATCGACTCATTTTATGAAGATAAAATTCTTCCTAGTAAAATGATTTTTCAATTCGAAACCAAAGGTATTAATATGCCCTGGAAGTTAATTGGAAACACCATTGAGGTTGATAAATCAAAATTGAATGATGAGGAATTAAAGAGCGGAACTGTTACAATAAAATTTACCAATTATTCTATTGTTTACGATTAATAAGTCATTTTATTAATTTTAATCGACACAAAACTCCTTCCCAAAAACATAAACATTTCCCATTATTGGAATAATCCATTTGATTAAGTTTTTTTGCTTAAATACTCTTGAAAATAATTATAACTTCAAATTATATTTTTCGTTTCAGTATAATGCTGTTTAACAATGCTCTACACAAAAACTCAAATACCAAAATATCAGTATCAAAATATTATTAATAATTAATAACGCAATGGTAAGGTTTTTGGAATAGTAGAAACATTAAAATAAAAATTGAAATTAAATATGAATTATCTACAAAAACTATCTGGAATTATATTTACACTGATTTTAAGTCTGTTTATAATATCTTGTAATAATAAGAATACCAGTAATCCTGTTCCGGAAACTGATCTCGATAAAATTAGTGTTCCTGAGGGCTTTAATTATAATACCACAGAAGATATTGAAGTGTTTCTAAAAATAAATGGAGATGGTAGCGCTAAATATAATAGGGCTAAGTTCTTTATTTATTCAGGAAATCCTGACATTTCGGGCGTTTTACTAAGTAGTGGTGGTGTTGACAATAATGGAGTTTATGAAACAAGTATTTCAATACCAATTATTCAGGACAGCCTGTATATTTCATCAAATATTACAGGAATAAGCCTTGGAATGGTTGAAGTTACTGACAATTTAGTCAATCATGAATTTAATGTTGAATCGACTCCTCTTATGGGTTCTAACTCGAGAAGTGTAAATGATTTCACAGATATTATCAGCGACTTTGAAGATGGCCTGGATGGATGGCAACCTTACAGAGATATTTCAATGTATTATTCTGACGCTCCAAATACTCCAATAGCAAATGGCCCTATGGGAGTTTCCGATAAATTTCTCTGGGGATTTGATACCAGAGGTGGTCTCCGCTCATGGGAAGCACCCGCAAAGTTTAGTGGAAACTTATATGGACAATATATTGCATATCATTATTATCTTGGAAATACTGTTAAGGCAAGACCTGTTCAGAACAATATAGCCGATATCAGAATTACTGATGGTAACAAAGTATTGGCCATTGATCTTTCAGGAACCTTTCAGCATGAAGTGAATGCAGGTTGGCAAACAATTTATTGCAAACTTGATGAAACAGAAACTTCAGGTAGTGGCTGGAAAATAGGTAATATGAATATCTGGAGTACAGGATCTGGAGGACAATCTACTCCAAATCAAGATGCAACAACAGCACAAATTCAGGAGATTTTACAAAATGTAACAGGCATATTGTTAGGACCAGAATATCAGGTTGGTTATTACTCCACCGATGGGCCTGAATTTATTGCATTGGGAAAAGTTGGGGTTGTTAGCGATGTTAACATGTTTCCAATTATACAGCAAGGAGAAGAACCTGATGACAATGATGGTGATGGTGTTCCTAACTCAACGGATGATTATCCCGAAGATCCTGACAAAGCATATAATAATTACGGACCGGGTGAGGGTATTTATGGAACTTTAGCCTATGAAGATTTATGGCCTCGTAAAGGTGATTACGACTTTAATGATGTGGTAATCGACTATAATTATAATCTTATTACTAACGCATCTAATAAGGTTGTTGAGGTAAATAGTAATTTTATTTTAAAAGCAACCGGCGCAGGATATCTCAATGGCTTTGCTTACGAATTACCAATAGATCAATCAAAAATTGTATCGGTTACTGGCCAGGAACTGAGCGATAATATTTTTACTATCAATGATAATGGAACAGAATCCGGTCAAAATAATGCTGTTATTATTGTTTTCGATGATGCACATACATTATTTAATGAAGAAGGATTTATAAATACATTTCCGGATTTAACATATTACGAACCAGTTGCTATTAATGTTGTTGTGGCAGTTGATGGAAGTATTGAAATTTCAGACTTGGGAACAAGTCCTTATAATCCTTTTATCATTGCTAATCAACAAAGAGGGTATGAAATTCATTTGTCGGGGCAGGCAAATACTGTATTAGCCGATGAAAGTTTATTTGGTACTGACCAGGACGATAGCGATATAAATAGTAATAAATATTATCAAACATCCAATAATCTACCATGGGCAATTCATTTGCCTGTAAGCTTTGATTATCCTGAAGAAACTGTTTCAATAGAGCAGGCTCATTTAAAATTTGTTGAATGGGCAGAATCAGGTGGAAGTTCTTATCCTGATTGGTATCTTAATGAAACAGGATACAGAAATAGCAATTTAGTATATATTCACAATTAGTTTTACCGCTGAAACTAAGAAAGCCCGTCTTGCCTCAGGCAGGCTAGACGGGCTTTTATTTTATATAAATATTTTATACGCTTGCTAAAAACGAATCCAGATTTTCAAACTTATTAGTATAATCAACAAGGGATCGGCGTATTACTTCGTGGGCTTCTTCAACTCCATAAGTATGTCTTATTTCTACATTACTTTCCTGTCCGGGAAGATCTTTATAAGTTAGAAAATAATGCTGTAACCGTAGCCTTACCATATCGGGCAATTCACTAATATCTTTATATTGGCTATAAACTGTATCGTTGAATAAAACTGCAACTATTTTATCGTCGGCTTCATTGCCGTCTATCATTCTAAAACCACCAATTGGTCTGGCATCTACAATTATATCGCCATGAGTAATTTCCTTCTCAGTGAGAACACAAATATCAATTGGATCACCATCACCTTGTATATCTGTCCTTCCTGTTTTTTCATTACAAAATTCGGCAACTTTGTCCGAACTAAATGTTTGCGGAATAAACCCATAAAGCGCAGGAACTACATTTGAATATTTTTGAGGACGGTCGAGTTTAAGGTAACCCGATTTTTTGTCAACTTCATATTTTACAGTATCGGTAGGAACCATTTCAATATAACATGTAAGTACTTCAGGCGAACGAGGCCCGATATCAACCCCATGCCATGGATGCGATTTATATCTCAAACCCATTAGTTTGCCAATGGGATCCATCAATTTATTAACCATAATTAGTTTAGTATTAGTTTTTTTGCAAAGATATTAATAAGCTGACAATAGAGTATTCTAATTTTAACTTATTGTTATTTTTATTTGGATAAGCCCTATTTGAAAATGGCTTCTCCTAACAATTCTGTTTCATTATCTAAATGTTTGCTATCTAGTATCTACACTCTAATAGGAACACGGATGACGCAGATTAGGCGGATTAGGGCTGATTTGTTTTGGCGATAAATAATCAAATCCGCGAATATCCGTTCGATCCGCGTCATCCGTGTTCCTATCACAAAACCAATATTATGGATTAATGAAATACACTTGAAGAAATTTATTGCAATTCTATCGCCTTCCATTTGTAATCAGAAAACTCCATCATCTCAGTAAATCGCAGGTTTTTTAAGTATTCCACTGTCGGTGGGAAAAGATTATTTATCTCATCCGCTTTATGGGCATCCGAAGAAATTATGATTGGAATATTTTTCTCTTTCACCGATTTTAATGCATAGTCATCGGGAAACAGTTTATCGGAACGTTTTTTATAAAGACCTCTTGTGTTTATTTCAACAATCAAGCCTTTTTCTTTTATGAGTTCTACAGTTTCATCTATTAACTTTCTATACCAAACATCTTCATCGGTAAAAAACCTGTTGGCATTATGCATTTTTATTTTATCGAAATGACCTATTATATCAAAATCCTGTGTTTCAATCATTTGGTTCGTCTGATTATAAAAAGTTTTAACGGCTTTTTTTATGTCACCACCAAAAAATTCCATAAGTCCCTGGTCGTATATATCTGGGTCGGGACCATCGGTAAACCATAGTGGGTTTTCTTTTGAAGAAGAAACCAAATGAACCGATCCTATCAGATAATCCGTTTTGCATTTACTTTTCCAATGATTGAAATCCTCTGAAAAAATTGGAACAAAATCCATTTCTAAAGCACGGTAGATTTCGAGTTTATCAGAAAATTTCTCCTTTAAAGAATCTATCTCATCAATATAATTTTGAATATTTTCCTCTTTTAGAGAAAAAGGCGTTTCAAATGGAAGTGGAGAATGCTCAGTAAAACCGATTGCAGAAAAGTTTAATTCGATAGCCTTTTCAACATATTTATTAGGTTCCTCCTTACCATCGGAGAAAATACTATGCTGGTGAAGATT
>PKTA01000135.1 GCA_002869365.1 Marinilabiliales bacterium
CTTCTACCGAGTGTGTTAACAACTTCCATTTGTTAATTATCTGATTGATTTTAAATTTATTTTCTTCGGTTTTTGAGCAGTTTGTTCGTGCTCACTTCCGGCATATACATAAAGGTTGCGGAAAAGATCTGCACCAAGTTTGTTTTTTGGTAGCATACCTTTTATGGCTTTCTCAACCATGGCTGTAGGCTTCTTTGCCATTAACTCGCGTGCTGTTGCACTTCTCTGCCCACCAGGGTAACCACTGTGACGGATATACTCTTTAGCTTCCCATTTGTCACCTGTTAATCTGATTTTATCAGCATTAATTATTACTACATTATCACCACAATCTACATGTGGAGTATAATTTGGCTTGTATTTACCACGAAGTAACATAGCAGTGGTAGAAGCTAACCTACCCAACACTTCATTTTCAGCATCAATTAAAAGCCACTCTTTGTCTACAGTGTTTTTATTAGCACTTACTGTTTTATAACTTAATGTATTCATTATATCTTTATGTTTCTTAAGCCGTTATTTAATTAGCCCTAAAAATCGGGCTGCAAAAATAGAAACATTATTTGGTATAAACAAATTTGTAAACAATAATTTGTTGATATTTTATTTCCCGACTTAACTTCCAATAATTTAAATAGTTACAATTAATGTTTGTGCGAATTAAATTGTCGAAATTAATATATTATTTGTTTTTAATAGGAATTTAAAGCAGTTCTTTAACAGCCTTAAGTAAAACTCCTTTGGTTTTTACACCGGTAAACTTCTTTGCAATTTCACCATCTTTAAAAATAATAATGGTTGGAATGCTCCTTATACCATATTGAGATGCTGTTTTTTTATTGCTATCGACATCAAGTTTGCAGATATTTGCTTTATCTCCAATGCTTTCTGCCACATCGTTCACAATAGGACCCTGAATTTTGCAAGGAGTACACCAGGCTGCCCAAAAATCAACCAAAGTAACACCTTTTGATATGGTATTTTTAAAGTTAGAGTCGCGAAGATTTTTTAACTTTTCACTCTCAGGCATATCTTTCAACCCTTTGATCATCTTATACCTTTTATAAAAGGCAAAAATAAATACCACAATCAAAACCCCAAGGGGTATCCAAAAATATAAATTCATTAAAAATTAGTTTGATTATTTTTCTATGGTCTCTAACTCTTTCTCAATAAGTCGAACTAAATACTCGGTGCTTTCGAGGCCTTCCATTCTGGCAATTTCTTCACCTTCATTAAAAAGTATTAAATAAGGTATATTTTTTACCCTAAACTTTTCTGTGAGTAATTTATTATCGCTCACATTTATTTTACCAATTTTCAGTTTTTCAGGGAACTTGTTCAGCAAATCCTTGTAAAACTTATCTTGCACATTACATGCACTACACCATTCAGCCCAAAAATCAAGAATTATTAGCCCATTATACACTTCTTCTTTCCAATTGGGAAAATTAATTTCTATAAACCGTCCTTTTTTCATGCTTTTGCAAAGATACGGATTTTAATTGGGGCAAGTCAAATTATTTGTAAAAATGAGTTGAAAGGTTGGAAGGTTTGGAAAGGGTTGGAAAGGTTGGAAAGGTTGGAAAGGTAGGAAAGGGTAGGAAAGGTTGGAAGGGTTGGAAAGGTTGGAAGGGTTGGAAAGGTAGGAAAGGGTAGGAAAGGTTGGAAAGGTAGGAAAGGTTGGAAGGGTTGGATGGTTTAAAAGCTGGACAATCAAAATAAATAATCAATGATTTTGAATTATTTTGGTTGATTCCATTATTGGAAACAATAATACTTTTATTAATAAGTAGAGGGCGGTTGGCAGATGCTGATTGCCTTTTTGTTTGTGTTTTTTATTATTCTATTAATTACAAATAATTCCTAAGTATAAAATAATATTGATTTTTGATATTCGATTACTTATCTTTGTGAAAATCAAATACTTTTAAATTTTTACCAAAACCAAACTCTATATATTCTTTTAATTAAATGTGATAAAGAGGTCTTATAAGATAGCAATAGGCCGGATTAATTAATGGTTTAAAATGAAAAAGGTTTTATTTATATTGATAATTATTTCGTCTGTGTTTTCATTACATCTTTTTGGACAAAATGTAGATAGCAATAAAAGGGATACTAGTTTTTTTCAGAGGCTGCATCACAGTCATCAAAAGGCTGTAATGAAAAAAATGAAACAAAAATATCAAATGGAGGAGTTAAGGGCCGCAGAACATAGAGTACATGACACAACTAGACGTAATATATTAAAAACTAACCCATTAATATATGGAACTTATACAACTGGTGTTATAAATATTTCGTATGAGAGGAAACTTTTTAAAAAGATTAGTGTTGAATCGCGCATTAGTTACGTTTATAGGACTTATTTACGTGTTGCAGAACATTGTCTAGAAGAGGAGTTTGTAATACCTAATTTTCGAACAGACTATGAAGTTATCCCGGTAAAAGGATTTTCAGTGAGTATAGGGCCAAAACTTTATGGCAAAGAATATAGTGCAATGTCTGGATTTTATTTTAATTTTCAGTTTGAGTATAAGTATTATAGTACAAACAAATTTAATTATTGGAGTATACAGTCTAGAAAAGTAGTCCGGCAAAATAGAAATATTTATGGTGTTAAGTTTATTTGGGGTAAACAATATATCATAAGATCGAATCTAGCATTTGATTTCTTTTTTGGTTTTGGAACAAGATTTTACCGGATAACAGAAAAAGTATATTATAGTAAGGATTATTATGAAATTGTTGAGGAATGTAGTGTTAATGAAGATAAGTACACTGAAGACTTCAGTACCAGATCAAATTTTACTAAAAAATCATTACCAACAATTCATCTTGGAATTAAAATTGGATTTGCTTTCTAAATAAAACAACAGTTTACTTATGAACCTTCTTAATAAACTCCTCAACCTCAGGTACTCCACCCTGATAAACCAAATATCCGTTATAAGGTTCTCTGAGTGTTATTTCATCGTTTATTGAAGTTAGCATCATACGTTTTACTTCCTTGGGGTCTTCGGTTTGGCCGAGAACCCAGCTGAGTTTTACCCATGCCACTTCGGGTAACATATTTCCGGCAGGAATTATTCCTTTGGCCATCATATCCCTACCTGTATCATAAACAAACATATGAAC
>PKTA01000172.1 GCA_002869365.1 Marinilabiliales bacterium
AATTACTGAAAGTATTCAGCAATTGAATACCAAAAAAGCAATAGGAAGAAATGATTGATCTACGAGATATTAATAAAACATATTATACGGGAAAAACCAGTCTTCATGTATTAAAGGGCATCGACCTTAAAATAAATGAAGGTGAGTTGGTTTCTATTATGGGTTCTTCTGGTTCCGGGAAATCCACTTTATTAAATATAATAGGAATGCTCGACAATCACGACAATGGTGATTTTTACCTAAACAATGAAAAAATTACCAAGTTAAGTGAGAAAAAAGCGGCTTTTTACAGAAATAAATTCATTGGATTTGTATTCCAGTCTTTTAATTTAATTTCCTTTAAAAATGCAATGGAAAATGTAGCATTACCTCTTTATTATCAGAAAGTTCCTCGCAAAAAGCGAAATATGCTTGCCATGGAATATCTTGAAAAAATGGGTCTTGCCGACTGGGCACATCATTTACCCAACGAACTTTCGGGAGGACAAAAACAACGTCTTGCCATTGCCCGTGCATTAATTTCAAATCCCAAAGTAATCCTTGCTGACGAGCCTACAGGAGCACTTGATTCGGAAACTTCCATAGAGGTAATGAAAATATTTAAAGAAATACATAAAAGCGGAATCACCATATTAATTGTTACTCACGAAAGAGAAATTGCTGCAGAAACTGAGAGAATAATCAGATTGAAAGACGGACTTATCGATACAATTATTGAAAACGGTCACCGTAAAGAATGGCTTGCCTCACAACACATGGCATAAAACTACTATTATGTTCGATTTAGATAAATGGCAGGAAATATTTAATACCATAAGTAAAAACAAATTACGCACTTTACTTACCGGCTTCAGTGTGGCATGGGGAATTTTTATGCTTGTTATACTCTTGGGTTCGGGTTATGGCCTCGAAAACGGAGTAAAACGTGAGTTTGAAGGAGATGCCGTTAACTATCTGTCGATTAGCAGAGGAGTTACTTCCAAAGCCTATAAAGGAATGAAGCCCGGAAGAAGAGTTGAATTTAAAAATGAAGACAAGGATTTACTAAGCGATTTTGATAAGTTATCTCATACTTCCACCCGAACAAGAGTAGATAGGATTAGTACTATTTCCTATGGAAGTGAATATGGAACCTTTGAAACCTTTGCAATATTGCCCGATTATAAATATGTGGAAGCTGCTGAAATGATATCGGGTAGATTTCTGAATCAAATAGATGTTGAGGATTATAGAAAATCGGTTGTTTTAGGACGGCTTGTTTATGAGGCTCTTTTTAAAAATAATGAACCTGCCGTTGAAAAGTACGTAAAAATAAGCGGAGTTATGTTTAAGGTAGTAGGCGTTTTTAATGACCCCGGTTCCGACAGGGATTTGCTTAGAGCATATATTCCAATTAGTACCGCGCAAAGAGTTTTCAATATGGGTAACTCTATAAACTCTATACTCCTTAATTTTGATGGTGTTGATGCCGATGAGAGTCAAAAAATAGTTCAGGAAGTAAAACAAAGGCTTTCCGACAAGCATAAATTCGACCCTGAAGATCGCCGTGCAATTTTCATTTTTAATAGCATTGAAAACTATCAGAAATTTATGAATTTGTTTGCCGGTATCAGGCTGTTTATTTGGATAATAGGAGTAGGTACAATCATTTCCGGAATTGTTGGTGTAAGTAATATTATGATGATAGTTGTAAAAGAAAGAACCAAAGAAATTGGAATTAGAAAAGCATTAGGCGCCACTCCATTTTCAATTGTAAGTCTGGTTTTACAGGAATCGGTTTTAATAACTGCTTTTGCAGGTTATATAGGATTGGTTTTGGGAGTGGGACTTCTTGAACTGGTTTCTAAATTCCTTCCTGCTTCGGCTTATTTTGCTAATCCTGAAATAAATATGAATGTAGCAATAATTGCAACAGTATTATTAGTTGTGTCGGGGGCTATAGCAGGATATGTGCCTGCCCGAAAAGCCGCCTCTGTAAAACCGGTAATTGCTTTACGCGATGAATAATTAATAAAAATTAAAAAGATGTTCCTTTTCGACAGAGATAAATTTACCGAAATATGGCATGCCCTTGGAAAAAACAAACTAAGGACTTTCTTCACGGCCTTTGGCGTGTTTTGGGGCATTTTTATGCTGGTAATTATGCTGGGCTCCGGAAAGGGTTTACATAATGGAGTTAGCCAGGGTATGGGCGATATGGCTACCAACGCCCTTTTTGTTTGGACACAACCAACTACTATTTCTTATAAAGGCTTCCCTAAAGGGAGAAGATATAATTTTAATAATGATGATACTCAGGCTTTGAGAGATAATATTCCGGAACTGGAATATATAGCACCCCGATTACAAGCCGGAGGTGGTACCGAAAATAATGTTGTAAGAAATGAACGCACCGCCTCTTATAGCATACAGGGTGACACTCCTGATATGAATAAAATAGATCCTGTAAATATTCTTGCAGGAAGATTTATCAATGAAAATGACATAAAAGACCGAAGAAAAGTAATAGTTATAGGAATTCGTGTAAAAGATGAAATGTTTGATAAGGATGAAGATCCTATTGGAGATTATCTTAGGATAAGAGGTGTTTATTTTAAAATAGTGGGAGTTTATTCTTCAAAAAAGAGTGATCAACAGGCAGAAAGAGAAAATCAACAAATATTTATGCCGTTTACCACTTTACAGAGAACATATAATTATGGCAATATAGTAGGCTGGTATTCAATGACATCATATAAAGATGTGCCGGCTTCTGTGGCATTGGAAAAAGTTAAGGATGTACTGCGTGAGCGACATTCAATTTCCCCAATGGATGATCGGGCTGTTGGTTCATTTAATGTTGAAAATGAATTTAAAAAAATGGTTACCCTTTTTACAGGTATTAATGCTTTAATCTGGATAGTAGGAATTGGAACATTAATGGCCGGAGTTATTGGGGTAAGTAATATTATGCTCATAGTTGTTAAAGAGCGTACCAAAGAAATTGGTGTTCAAAGGGCATTGGGAGCAACCCCACTTGCAGTACAAACACAAATAGTTTTAGAGTCGGTATTTTTAACCTCAATAGCAGGCTATGTATGACTGGTTTTGGGTGTAGGATTGCTGGAGTTAATAAACTATGCGTTAATAAATTTTGGGGCTTCCGGGGAAATGTTTAATAATCCTGAAGTGGATTTCAACAAGGCTGTTTCTGCCTTAATAGTATTAATAATATCAGGCGCTTTGG
The DNA here is from genome assembly GCA_002869365.1 of Marinilabiliales bacterium. GTDB lineage: Bacteria > Bacteroidota > Bacteroidia > Bacteroidales > F082 > BM524. Next base: position 3,227 of record PKTA01000172.1, read on the forward strand.
CCGGATTGATTCCTGCCCGCAGGGCAACACAAATCAAACCCATCGACGCCTTAAGAGATGAATAATTACCAAAAAATAAAATAAATAGAAAAAATGAAGAAGTTTTTTAAAATATTATTAGGTGTAGTAATAATAGGTGTTATTGGTTATACCATGTATTTTTTATATCAAAAGTCGCAGAGTGCGCCTGTTGTATTTGAAACAGAATCTCCAGTAGTAATGGATATAATTAAAAAAACCACCGCTACCGGCTCGGTAAATCCTCGTAAAGAAATAGAAATAAAACCTGTTGTATCTGGAATTATCGAAAAACTTTATGTTGTAGAAGGCGATATGGTAAAAGAGGGTGATTTGATAGCACGTATCAGAATTATTCCTGATATGATTAACCTCAACAATGCTAAGTCGAGAATAGAAAAGGCTAAAATTAATCTTACTGATGCAAAGAGAAACTATAATCGTCAGTTGGAACTTTTAGAGAAAGGTGTTATTGCCAAAGCTGATTTCGAGTCGTATGAAACCGCTTATAAAAGTGCTAATGAAGAGTTAGAAACTGCAGAGGAAACTTTGCAACTTATTGAAGAAGGCCAGACAAAAAATTCGGGCGATAAAACAAATACTATGGTTCGTTCCACCATCGATGGGATGATTCTTGATGTGCCTGTAGAGATAGGTAATCAGGTTATCGAATCCAACAATTTCAATGCGGGAACTACCATTGCCAATGTTGCCGATATGGGCGAAATGGTTTTCGAAGGTAATATCGATGAATCGGAAGTTGGTAAAATTAAAGAAGGCATGCCCCTGATATTGGTTATTGGTGCTTTGGAAGATGTTAGTTTTGATGCTTTGCTGGAACAAATTTCTCCCAAAGGAGCAGAAGTAAACGGAGCTGTTCAATTCGAAATAAAAGCAGATGTAAAACTTAAGAAAGATCAGTTTATAAGAGCCGGTTACAGTGCCAATGCAAATATTGTTTTAGCCCGCGTTGATAGTGTTTTGGCAATTCCTGAAAGTCTTTTAAAGTTTGAAAAAGATACTGTTTATGTGGAAGTGGAAACTGCTCCTCAGGTTTTCGAAAAACGCTATATAAAAACCGGACTTTCCGACGGAATAAACATCGAAGTTCTGGATGGTATTTCCAAGGATGATAAGATAAAGAAACAGAGTTAATACAATTGTTCCCCACAGGGAATGGTTTCATATATAATTCTCCCTTAGTCCTGCCGAAAACAATTTTTTGTTGATGGCGGGACTAATTTTTTTTATAGTAATTTATGCTATGCATGCTAATTGCCTTCGGCGTAAGATGTGCTACGCACGTAATTGATAGTAATTTATTGTAGACAGAGTTTCATATAGTACAACAAATTACGGCCGGTTTACCTGCCGATTAAAAGCTGAAACACACAGTTCCGCAAAAACTAGATGGTTAATAAAAATGGTAGACGGGCTGAACGCAGAATTTGTAATCCCTTAAAAGTCCGTTTTGTCCAATTAATCAACTTAACTATTTTAAATACTATGTCCTGAAAATTCGACTATACGACTATTTGACAATTCGACTTTTAAATAATTACAAGGAGCAGCGCACCGTCCTCTCTGTAGCCTGTTAACCCGAATTAAAATAATGACGAACATTTCTGTTTTATCATTGTATACAAATCAAATTTTTTCATTACATTTGAAAATCCCAAAAAAAATTAACTTGGAACAGGGAATCCAACAATATTAATTAAAAACTCAACATCATGAAAAGAGTAAAATCCAAATCACACAACCCTCTCATTATCAATAGGGGGGGCAAAAAGTTGTCGCTGCAATCATTTTTTTCTTTATTTTTCTAAATATTGAAAATCAAGTTAAAGCACAAATTAACAACTCAACAAGCAACTATTACACTATTGTTGCACAACAAGATGCATATTACGACAGTCTTATCCAAGTACTAGGTATCGACAGTATGCAAGGTACCGGACTTAAACAATACCAAAGATGGAAAAACTTTACCGGTTTACGCTGTGATGAAAATGGTGAACTAACAAATTACATCACAAGTGTAAATAATTATTTTTCTAATACAAGTAAGTCAACTACGAGTGTTTATAACTGGAGTTATTATGGCCCTAATGGAAAAGCAGAAACAACCCTGTCTGGAACAGGTAAAGGATGGGTTAATAGAATTATGTATGAGGTTGTAGACAATGTTGGTCACTTTTACGCCGGAACTCATAATAGTGGACTGTGGCATGGAGTAAAATCTGGAAATGACTACGTATGGAATATATTAACAGATGGAATAAAGCAAATAAATGGAATTGCATCTATAATTCGTTCAAATGACACATATGGAACAATTTATGTAGCAACCGCCACAAATATTTCAAATTATTCAAATGGAATTTATAAATCTGAAGATAATGGATTAAATTGGACACCTAATCTTGTTCACTTATTAAGTAGTGGAGAAAATGTTTATCCGTCTTCTGATTATAAAAAGATTCCAAGGAAATTAATTGAGCATCCAGATAATCCAAGTATTTTATTCCTATTAACTGAATGTTATTTGTATAAATCAACTGATAAAGGACAAAATTGGACAGAGGTTTTATCTGATGATACCGGGGATCTGAATTACTGGAGTGGAGAAAGGTTTAGCGACATTATATTTGACACACGCGATCCAGACAATATAATGTATATAGGAGGCTTTAAAATCCTTAAATCAATAGATGGTGGAAATGAATGGACAACAGACATAACTGATGATGTCACTGACAATTCTGAACTCAAATTTTGCATTATGGAAACAATTGATAATGTAGATGCCAGTCATCCAAACTATGGTGATGTTTGGTTTTTAAGTGTTGATAATAACGATATGTTAAGAATAACCAAGTTTGATTATTCTGATAATCTTTCATATACGAAATTGTACGATGTTAATAATATACAAGTAAAAGCCACTGGAAATAAATGTAATTTAATTGTTGATCCAAACAATGAAAAAAGGATTTTTTATTCTGGCTGGCAAATTCACAATTTAAATTACAATAGTACAACTGGAAAGTGGATAAATAGTCAAATAAGTAGACCAGACCAATACCATCCAAGTTATGATAACATATTACACGATGATATTAGGGATTTAATATTTTATCAATCAGGTGGAAAAGATAGGTTAGCCGTTGCTTGTGATGGAGGTGTTTCAATAGGTACTTTTCAAGGAATTAATAATTATGTAGAAGATTGGAAGTTTGATGACATTAGTGTTTCTGAAAATTCACCTGAAACAGATTTAAATATTAATGAAGTCTTCTCGCTATCAACAAACAATAATAATGGTAATACTATTTTTAACTGTCAGGATGTTGGAGGTTATAGGATCAATTCTGATATTCTTGAAAGACTACATGGTGGAGATGGTGGAGCAATACTATTTGATGAAAACAACCCGAGTATTTACTATAGTTATGACTATTCTCCAGGTTATTTTTTTGCCAATTATCAAGACGATGTTTATTTTTTGGAATCTATGTATCCTTTAAGACAAGGTAATGGATACTTTTTTGCACCTATAACTAAAGATCCTAATAATAGTAATAATTTATTTACAGGAGGTGAAAGTTTAATTAATTATATTGATATATATTCTTCTGCTGAAAAACAAAATACTACTCTTGAGAATATTGAAGAATTTGATTGCGGTTCAGGTATTGATTCGGAACATTATAAATACGACAACTACTTAACCGACATTGAGATTTCAAAAAATAGTGGACTTATTTTAGTTTCAACAAATCGATCATATAATAGTTGGGATAAAGATTTTGAATGTAATACTCCACCTCAGCCGCAAAATTATAGAAAAGCCCTTTTAAAGTCTGATGATGGTGGTAATACATGGGCAGACTTAAGTCCTAACATACTAGGCCTTACAAATGGATTTATTACGAATATTACAATAAATCCAACTAACGACAACGAAATCTGGTTATGTTTTGGCAAGGCAACTTCAAGTACCGACCCGCAAAAAACCAAGAAAGTTTATAAATCGACAGATGGAGGACAAAGTTTTACAGCCTTTAGCGAAGACTTACCTGAGGCAATACCTGTTTGGGATATGGAATACGACAGTTATACTGACATACTATACATTGCAACTGATATAGGTGTTTTCAGCAGACCTGCTGACGGATCTGCAAACTGGGTAGATATTACCGAAAATAATGGTTCATATCCATTAACAATGGTGACTGATATAGAAATAAACTATAAAAATCGTAAACTTTATGCAGCAACTTTTGGTAGGGGGATTTGGGAAACAAGTTTGGAAGAATGTAAGGAATATGTTAATACTGATGTTCATATAACTGGTATTCAAGAATGGAATGAGCCGCATAGTATTAATACAAACCTTGTTATTGATCCAGGAGCTACACTTACAATTAAGGACGCTGTTTATTTTAATTCGGAATCCAGATTTATTATTAGGGAAGGCGAAAATGGTACAGAAGGAGGACACCTAATACTTGATGGCGCTGTTTTAACCAATGGTTGTGATGATAATTATTGGAAAGGTATTGAAGTATGGGGAAACGGATATGAAGATCAAAACCCTTTGTATCAGGGATGGATTACCATGAAAAACAATAGTGTAATTTCTAATGCTGAAATCGGAATATTAGCAAATAATCCTTACTATCAAAATGCTGCATTTAATTATCATGGAGGCATTGTTCACCTAAGCAACTCTACTTTTATTAATAATATTGTAAGTGTTCAACTTGAAGATTACCACCATCAGACCTTTAATCAGATTAATAATTGTGAATTTATTACCGATGAAAATTGGGCTCATGACGGAGCAATCCCTGACAGATTTATTAGTTATTCGAATTATGGTTACGAAGATGTCGAAAATGGAAGATCCTATATTCAGGAGGTCAAAGGATGTAGTTTTGAAAATTTCAGATATATTGATAAAATTACTAATAGTGATGAGTGGGGAACTGGTATATATGCCTATAATACAAGATTATTAGTAGATAATTTGGAGATTCAGGATGGTTTGGAAACATACTATAAACCTTGTGAATTTAAACATCTTTACATTGGAGTTAATGCTCTTGGCGCTGAAACTATGCTTCCTGTAAAAGTAAGTAACAGTAATTTTTCTCAAAACAAAGAGGGCATAGATTTATATTATTTGTTTGACTCAGAAATTATACTTAACGATATAGAGGTTTTATCAGCATATGCGGCTCATGGGCTATATATGGATGTTTGCCCAGAGGGTTATCATATAGAAGCAAATAATTTTTGGGGTGACGAATCTTCCACGGCCGAAAATTTTGGTATTATAGTAAATAATTCCGGTCCGGAAATTAATGTTATTTATAACAATAGTTTTACAGGACTATACTGTGGTTCAGCCGCTCAGGGTTTAAATTATAACGATAAAAGTGAAACTCGTGAAGGCCTGTTGTTTAAATGCAATACTTATTCTAACAACAATACAGATATCGGTGTTACTCACGATCGTAGTAGCGGTGATCCATTTGGTATAGGAGCAATACAAGGAACACAGCCTACTCCTACTGATTTTACTACATTAGCTGGTAACATTTTTACTGATGAAAATATCTACTCCCTTCATGAATGGGATTTATATAATGAAGAGGGTGCCAATAGATTCACCTATAGTTATCATTTATATACTGGCGGTCCACAACCAAAAACAGATCCTCATGCAGGTAGTAATAATTATGTTTTTTCAGATATTTCATCTTATCCTCCAACTGTTGTAAGTTTATTTTTAGAGGATCATAATTATCCATTTTCGGCAAATGAAAGTTGTCCCTCTAGAATTGAATCAGGAGGTAGTGGAGGTACGGAAATAAAGAGTGCAATAACTTCATTCTCATTGGCAGCCGATAGTATTACAGCAATAGTATCTGGTTTAGAAGATGGCGGTGATACTGAAAGCTTGAATTTTGAAACTATTACTGCAATGCCGGGAGAAGAACTTGAAACGACAGAGCTTTTATTAAGTGAATCACCAAACTTAAGTGATACTGTAATGGTATCAGCCATTGAAAATGAATCTGCACTGCCAAATGTAATGCTACGTGATGTTCTTATAGAAAATCCTCAGGCGGCTAAATCTAATAGGGTTAAATCTGCCTTAGACAACAAAAACGATGCAATGCCCGACTTTATGAGATTAGAAATAGATCAAAGTGGGGATACTTTGTCTCAAATTGAAGTAGAGCGATCGAAATTATCAAAATTTAATTTTAAAAAGCAATTGGAATTCAACAAGTTGAAAAGATATTACAGAAACGACACAAATATTGTTAATTTAAAAGACAGTTTGATAGCTTTTTATAATATGAAAGGAGGTTTGATTAGTGAATATCAAAAGGCCATGCTTCAACTATCAACTAATGATACAGTTGCTGCTGATAATATAATAAGCAATATACCATTGAACTTTACACTATCTGCTTTTGAAACAAATGAACTTCAGTCATTTGAGGATCTTTTAGATATTAAAAAACAAATGATCTCTCAGGGATTGAATTCGCCTGACAGTACATTGCTGGTAGATTTCGATGATTTATATTTTAACGGATATGGTTTGTCGAAAACTATTGCAGCATCTTATCTTGCAAATGCAGGTTTGCTTAATATTTACCGTCCTCATTATATGATTGATGATGACAGCTTAAAATCAACCAAGTTTGAAGTTGAGATTCCGTTTTCAGATAAAGATAATATTAATGATGCATATTTGGTAATAAAACCTAATCCGGCTTCAGCTTATTTTATCATTAGTTATAAAATCCCTAATACTGCTAAAAGGACTCGTATTTTAATTAAATCTGTAAATGGCAATACTATTAAGGAATATGAGGTAATTAAAGAACAAGGTGAATTTGTGGTTGAATCATCTAACATTAAATCAGGATTTTATATAGTTTCATTGTTAAATGGCACATCAGTACTGGATTCTGAAAAACTTATAATTTCAAAATAAAAAAAATAATTCACGCTCCGTCGGAAATTTCCGACGGAGCTATTACCTTTAAAAAATGAAACATTTACCTTATTTAATCTTATTTTTTTTGCTAACAATAACAATAAGTGTTATTGGACAGAAAAATATTTGGCCAAAAACCTTTGAAGGATATGCATTCCAAGATATTGAAAAAACATATGATAATGGTTTTGCATTTTCAGGATTTAAAACGAACGATCTTGATGTGTATTTTTTAGGTTATGGAGTGCTTCGAAAGGTTGATATAAATGGAGATATTTTATGGGAAAAACTAATAGTGTTGAATCCTCCGCCTGCATATACTGACCTATATTGTGTTAATCAAACAAATGATGGCGGGTACATAGTTTCTGGTCAGTTTTGGGGGCGAGATTTTGATGGGGGAGATGTTTTTATCATGAAATTAAACGCCTGCGGAGAATTGGAATGGAATACTTTTATAATTAGTGATGGCCCCCAAATTTGTAATGATGTATATCAACTTGAGGACGGGAGTTTTTTAACTACAATCGGACAGTGGGATTTAGATCAACACCCAGCAGATAGAATTTGGCTTTTTAAATTATCATCTCAGGGAAAAATAATTTGGCATAAGCTACAGGCTGACTGGAATCCTATCCAAAATAATGAAAGATTATCTAGTTTTTCAAAATCTCCAGATGACAACTATATTATTTCTGGCTCATATTTTGGTTATGACAACAACTATATGCAGCAACCAATGTTTATAAAGGTTGATACAGCAGGAAATGAAATATGGCATGATGTTGTTACAGGTTCAATGAATGACCCGCATGAAGGAAGAGCTTTTTTTGGAGGATGTGATTCCAATGGTAATTTTTATTCAGCCGGCAACCATATGAATACTGGACATTTAAGAGCTCCGGTTATATATAAAATCAGTAATGATGGCGCTACTCTATTTGCAAAAGATATTTTTACTGAGGCTGATAGTTTGGAAAGAGGTATTACATATGACGTTAAATGTATGACCGATACAACACTCTTCACATTTATCAATTGGTTGACCACTTATGATTCAGTATTCGCTTATATCTACAAATTAGATAGTAGTGGAAATACAATTGCAAGAAAAATTATCGATAGTTCAAATAGTTATTATTTGCCCCTTGGTTCTGCAACTACTATAGACAATAAGTATGTAATTGTTGGATCTTATGCCAATCAATCTGATGATGTCTGGTCTTCATCATTTTGGAAGCTGCAATCAAATCTTGAGTACGACACTATTTATACACAGCAGTTTAATTACGATAGCTTATGCCCTTATCCTATTACAAATGATACTATCCCACTTGACACCACCACAGTAATAAACCTTGAACACTTGTGGAATGATTTAAAACCAATGAGTATTTTTCCAAATCCGGTTAAAAATAAACTTAACATTATAATTAATATTGTTAAATGGCAGCAGCGCCAATTAATAATTAGAGATATTAACGGCAGGGAAGTTATCAACGAAAACATAGCACCCGGAAGTGCAAATCACCAATTGGATGTAAGTACACTTGAAAATGGGATTTATGTAGTTTCTCTCTTGGAAAAAGGAAAGTTATTGCAAACTGAGAAGGTGGTGGTTAGTCACTAAGAAAAATTTAGACTTACTAAAACTACCTTATACACAATGCCATTGGCAGGTAAATCGCACGTAATATGCCTTTGGCGTAAGATGTACTACGCACGTAATTGATAGTAATTTATTGTAGACAGAGTTTTATATAGTACACCAAATTACAACGAATTACTACAAATTACGGCCGTAGGCCTAATTACGGCGTCAGCCAAATTACCTCCTTAGGTTTTATGATTTTCTCTTTACGTATTTTCTAATGGTTTCAGCAATCTGATAATCCATTCTTTACTCATTAATCAACTAATTATTATCTTCGCAAACAGAAACAATTTCGCTTTAAGCGGAAAATTAAATTCAAACACCATGTTTAAATATAGTTTATTAATAGTATTGTCTTTCGCTTTGGTTTTTACATCATGTGAAAATGTAAAAAAAGAAAAAGCCAAAAAAACAGAAAAGGAAGCCTATAATATGAAAAAGTATGCTGAGTTTACACTCACTGCCGACATTTCACATCTGAGTGATAATCAGAAGCAAATGCTCAAAAAACTCTTTGAAGCAGCCGACATAATGAATAATATCTTCTGGTTGGAAAATGCTGGCGAGAAAAACGAATTTCTATCTTCTATTGAAGATCCTCAGTTAAGGCGTTATGCCGATATTAACTATGGCCCCTGGGATGAACTAAATAATTTGGCTCCATTTATTGAAAGTTACGGACCAAAACCAGCAGGAGCAATGTTTTATCCTTCGGATATGACAAAAGAAGAATTTGAATCATGGGAGAATCCTGATAAAACCAGTCTTTATACCATGGTTAAAAGAGATGAAAATGGTAAATTAATGACAGTTTGGTATCATGAAGCATTTAAACCTTATGTTGAAAAAGCATCGGTATTATTGCTTGAAGCCGCCGAACTTGCCGAAGATCCGGGATTTAAAAAGTATCTTACACTAAGAGCACATGCTTTAATAACCGACGATTATTTTGAAAGCGATATGGCCTGGCTTGATATGAAAAACAACCTGGTTGATATTGTTATTGGACCTATCGAGAACTATACCGACGGGCTTTTTGGGTATAAAGCAGCCCATGAGGGATATGTTCTTTTAAAGGATGTTGAATGGAGCGACAAACTTTCAAAATATGCTGCCTTCCTTCCGCAACTGCAAACACAACTTCCTGTTGAACAGGCATATAAAGCAGAAACTCCAGGATTGGATGTGGATTTAAATGCTTATGATGTATTATTTTATGCCGGCGATTGTAATATGGCCGGTAAAACCATTGCCATAAACTTACCAAACGACGAGAGAGTTCAACTTGAAAAAGGAACCCGTAAACTCCAATTGAAAAATGCCATGCAGGCTAAATTCGATAAGATATTAGTCCCCATAGCAGATGTGTTAATTGCTCCCGACCAGCGTCAGTATGTTACTTTCGATGCATTCTTCTCAAACACCATGTTCCATGAAGTTGCTCACGGAATGGGAATTAAAAATACCATAAACGGAAAGGGTCCCGCCCGTAAAGCATTAAAGGAAAAGTATTCAGCCATTGAAGAGGGAAAAGCCGATATTTTAGGTTTATTCCTGGTAACAAAACTTAATGAAATGGGTGAGTTTACCGAAACAAACCTAATGGACAACTATGTTACTTTTATGGCGGGTATTTTCCGGTCAGTTCGATTTGGTGCTAGTAGTGCACATGGTATGGCAAATATGATTCGTTTTAATTATTTCCTTGAAAAAGGAGCATTCGTTAGAAACGCTGATGGAACTTATTCAACCGATATGGAGAAAATGAAAGTTGCTTCCGCCGAACTAACAGAAAAAATATTAAAACTCCAGGGCGATGGAGATTATGAAGCCGCTAAAGCCTGGATAGAAAAAGACGGTATTATAAAAGACCAGCTTAAAGCCGACCTTGCAAGAGTAAACGAGGCAGGAATTCCTGTGGATATTTACTTTAATCAGGGCCCGGAAGTTGTTGGATTAAAATAAAAATATGGAAAGGGAATAGATAAACGGTTCCCTTTTTTAATTTCGAACAATGTCCGAATTGAGAAAATGGGTGTTCGTATACGAACATAAATTTACTCCAAATTTTCGGTATATTTTTGCAACAAACAGATTATTAGAATAATACATCCGGTGGTACAATTTGTGTTAAACAGTCGAAGGACTGAAATGTCCATGTTAATTTTAAAAACAAAAAACTTAATAATGAAGAGATTTACTTATTTAATTGTTGCTTTACTTTTGGTTTCGGGAATCAAAGTTAAAGCCGATGAGGGTATGTGGTTGCCAATGTTTATCGACAGGCTTAATTATGTTGATATGCAGAAAAAAGGACTGCAACTTACACCCGAAGAAATTTATAGTGTTAACCACTCAAGTTTAAAAGATGCTATAGTTGGCCTTTCCAATAGCCCGGCTCCAAACGGATATTTTTGTACAGGAGAAATAGTATCATCACAGGGTTTGCTATTCACTAACCACCACTGTGGTTTCGATGCTATACAAAAGCATTCAACTGTTGAACACGACTATCTGGCCGATGGTTTTTGGGCCATGAGTTTTGAAGAAGAACTTCCAAATGAAGGTTTAACTGCATCCTTCCTGATTAGAATGGATGATGTTACTGATAGTATTATTCCTATGATTAGTGACACTCTTGAAGGATCGGCCCGTACTGCTGCTATCAGAGAAATTACCGGAAGACTAAAAAATAATGCCTCTGAAGACGGAAAATACAATGTTGTAGTAAAGAGTTTCTTCAACGGTAATGAGTATTATTTGTTTGTTTATGAAGTTTATAGAGACGTAAGATTAGTTGGAGCTCCTCCATCCTCTATAGGTAAATATGGTGGCGATACCGACAATTGGATGTGGCCACGTCATACAGGAGACTTTTCTATTTTTAGAGTTTATACTGCCCCTGATGGCAGCCCCGCTGAATATTCAGAAGACAATGTACCTATGGTTCCCAAACATCACCTTCCTGTTTCTCTCGATGGAGTAGAAAAAGGTGATTTCGCAATGATTTGGGGTTATCCTGGAAGCACTGACAGATATTTAACTGCCAAAGGTGTTGAATTTACAACTGAATATTATTTCCCTCCATTAATCGAGGCTTTTGGAAAAAAACTTGAAGTATGGAAAAAGCATATGAATGCCGACCAGGAGGTTAGAATTAAATATGCATCTCAATATGCAGGGGTTGCAAACTCATGGAAATACTTTATCGGACAACGCAGAGGAGTAAAAAATCTGGATGTTGTAGGTGATAAAGAAAAATACCAGCAAGAGTTTATGGATTGGGTAAATGCCGATCAGGCCAGAAAGGAAAAATACGGCACTGTAATATCTGATATTGATAATAAGATAGTTGAACAGGAACAGACTATTAAACCATTAATTTATGCCAGTGTATGTGGTATAGGTGGTAGTGGAATAGTAAGTTATGCTCAGCAGTTTTCAGGTCTTGAAGGCAAGATGGAAAAAATTAAAGAAGAAAAGGATAAGAAGAAAAGAGCCAAACAAGAGGAGAAATTATCAGAAATGGCTACAGGTATGATAGAAGGAATACCTGAGCATTTTAAAGATTATGATATGGCTACCGATAAAGAGGCTTTCGCAGAAATGACGAAAATGTATTACGAAAGACTATCATCCGATATGTATCCTGAACTTCTAGTGGATTTACACAAAAAATTCAAAGGCGACTTTTATGCAATTGCTGATTATGTATTTGAGAAATCAGTTTTTGGAAGCGCTCAGAAAACAGAAGAGTTTCTTAAAGATCCTAAATACAAAACTTTGGAGAAGGATCCTGCATTTATTTTAAGCAAACAATATATGGCCGGAATAATGAAGGCTTCTCAATCGTATCGTAAGGAAAATCCTAAAGCCGATAAGGCAGAGAGATTGTATATGGAAGCTATGCGCGAAATGCAGCCCGACAGATATTTTTATCCTAATGCAAACTCCACATTGAGGTTTACTTACGGACAGGTTTTACCATATAATCCTGCTGATGCAGTTGAGTATGACTATGTTACACATCTAAGTGGAGTTATGGCAAAAGAAGATCCTACCAACAATGAATTTATTGTTGCACCAAAACTTAAGGAACTTTACGAAACAAAAGATTATGGTCCTTATGCAAATGAAGAAGGACGTATGGTTGTTTGTTTCCTTACCAATAACGATATTACCGGTGGTAATTCAGGATCACCTGTTATTAACGGAAAAGGAGAACTTATAGGTCTTGCTTTTGATGGAAACTGGGAAGCTATGAGTAGTGATATTGCCTTTGCTCCTAAACTTCAGAGGACAATTGTTGCTGATGCCAGATATGTATTGTTCATAATAGACAAATTTGCTGGTTGTACCCGTTTAATTGACGAACTTACTATTCATAAAAAAATGCCACAACCCGAAAGAGTTGAGGTAATTGAAGAGGTACCGGCAGAATAATATAATAGCAAATTGTTATTTCATTGTTACAAGGGGCTTGTTTTTAGGAACAAGCCCTTTTTTATTCTGTTTTTATCTGTATCAATTTACCATCATCACTAATTCTGATAATGTTGGAATTATTCTTATTTGAAACGCTCATACGATAAACACTTCCCTCCAAACCCGGAATTTCTATCCTTTCTTTATAGTCGGAGATCTTCCAATCGGCGAATTTTGAATTTTGAAGCGCTTGCCTGATATTTTCGGGTAGATTATTAAGTTCTGTTCTGGTTTCAAACCAAACACCGTAACGATTATAAATTGCCCTGCTGTTTTCGTCGTTATTATAAAATTCAACTTCGTAATTTGAAGGCTGGTCGAACCTGTATACAACAACTGTTCTCTCGCGATACCAATTGTTATATGATACACCATAATCATTATACCAATAAGCAATATTTGTTACATACCACATCTTAACATAAGAATTAGGATGTCTGAGTTTGAACTCTGATCTTACCTTTTTTGGAACATCATTTATCTCAACTATTGTACGGTAGTTTATAGCATTTTGCGCATTTATGCACATAACTAAAAACATTATTACGACTATCGTAAGTAATTTTTTCATTCTGTTTTAGTATTTAAAAAAATGAATTTAAAAGGAATATATGTGATTGTTTTTTAAAACAAATATTTCCTAAAAAAGATTATGGTAAGAATAAGCAAATTATTGTTTTTTAACCAGAAGTTTAAATGTTGTGCTTCCTTTTGGAGAATTTGCAATTATTAAATACAGACCGGGAGATAAATTGCTGGAATTGAATTCAAATTGATTTTTACCTTGTTGTTGAAAGGCATCACTAATCAATTTTACTTTTTTACCAATGCTATTAACTAACTGTACTTTTAATGAAGTTTCCTCTTTTAAATTTATGCTGATGGTTGTGTTGCCATTTGTTGGATTGGGAAAACAATTAATATCAATGTTAGTATCAACAAGATTTTCCTCAACCGAAATGATCTCATCGGGCGCTGCTAATGATGCCAGTGAGCCAATGGAAAGTTTGGCCATATTGTGGAAGTAAGGCATGTTTAATATGGCAATACGATCGAGTTCTGAATGATAATATGGATTAAAATCATTGCCATAATATTCTTCAATAATTAATACGGCTTTAAAGCCATTATCCCAAAAAGAAGCATGATCGCTTGCAGTGGTTCCCTGATTTTCTATTTGTGGATTTAAAGGTATATTATAAAGACTGTTTACTTCAACGATATAATCGGCTAACTCAATGGAATTTGCTATAGGCCGGCTATGAATTTCAAACTCATTATCATCATCACCATCCCATGAAATCATATCCATATTTATTACGCCTAAGATGTTTAAATTGGTATTGCCGGCGAAATATGAACTTCCATATAAGCCCAACTCTTCTTCATCCCAAAAGGCAAAAATTATTGAATATTCAAACGACAAATCTTTGAAAATTCTTGCAGCCTCCAGGACAGCAGAACTTCCGCTTCCATTATCATCGGCACAATAATAATCAACGGCATCGTAATGAGCGCAAATTATATAATATTCATCAGGATAAAGTGTGCCTTCTTTTATTGCATAAACATTTTTACCGTTGGAAGCATAATCCTGAATTGTTGTTTCATATCCGAAACCCTGCATGGTTTCATTAAGATATTCTGCCGCTAAATCATTACCCCAGTTACTAACCCTATGTTCAATTGTAGTAGTCTGACCGTTCACAACCACAGGATCTTCTCCCGAAAGGTTTCTTAGATAATATGTTAAAGAATCAAGATTAACATCATTTATAATGGTTTGTACATCAGGGCTATAAGTTTGAGAAAAGCCAAAAACAACACTAAAGGTAAGTAAGGCAATTATGTAAAAACGTTTCATATTGATAAATATTGGAGCGCTAATTTAGGAATACTTGGTTAATAAATGGGGTTTTTGCGGAAAATATTAGGAGTTTATGGAGTTCATGGAGTTCATAGAGTTACGAGTGCGCTAGAGTTCATAAAGTTAAAAGTGCCTAGAGTTATACGTTATCACCAAAATGAATCTGCAAAATCCGCATTCCTATTTAAACGAACCTGCAACACAGAATTTATTTTCATTCTCCATTGTCAATTAAACGAAGTGTGCTTTTCAATAAACTCAACTATCCATTTCTGAACATCGGATCTTTGCTTATCATTAATTCCAATAAAAGCATGATCCACACCCTTTAGTATGTGAAATTCGGATTCAACTTTTAACGAATCCAACGAATGTTTTAATATTTCCGACTGACTCAAAGGTACCAGCCTGTCGTTATTCCCATGAATAATCAATGTGGGCGGCGCATTTTTATTTACATAATTTATGGGGCTGTAATCATCCATATACAAAATTGTTCTGAGGGAATCTTCATACGGATTGAAGCCAAATAATTTTTCTGTTAAATCCAATTTTTTTCTGATATTTTCAGGTAATTTATCCAAAATCATATTTAAAGAATCCATTCGTGGCATATCGAAAAGACCTTCCAGAAATGACGGTCCATAGGCATCTATCACATAATTTATCTTAACTCTTGAGTTTGAATCGGGCTCAAATTTGTTTCCTGAATATGCAAGCATCATGGCAATATGTGCTCCTGCCGATTCACCAAAAACCCCAATATTCTGCATGTCGAAATTATATTTTTCGCTGTTTAATTCTATCCACCCGAGAGCATCGAAAGCATCGATAATACTATTGGGGAATGGTGGTGAATTTTTACGAGCTAAAGTATAATTAGGACTAACAATAGCATAACCATCATTTCGAAGCTGATTTATGGAAACCTTAAACCGGTTAAAGTTTAATGCTTCCTTCGCACCTGTAATCCATGCTCCACCATGAAAGAAAACAACAACCGGGCTTTTCTCGTATACAGTCTTAGTTGGAAGATAAAGGTCAAGTCGTAAATCCTTTTTATATTCTTCACGATATTCTATTGCGCCTTTTGTTATGGGAGCATTACTGAAAAAATAGAAATACGATCCATAAATTAATGCAATTGTGATGGCAATAATTATGATTAGTAATAATATTTTGAAAGTCTTTTTCATCTTGTTTTACAAAGATCGTCAAATTACATTTCAAACGCATCCTTAAAATTTACTACCTCGGCGAATTCACCATTAATACTTGCCACAGCAGTATCGTGCATTAACTGGGCGGAAAATTTCTCTCCACCAATGGAAACTTTATCAAATGTTGCAGTGGCATCATTAATAAGCCATGTTTTGTAACCAAAATTCCCGGCCATTCTTACAGTTGTTGAAACACAATGATCGGTTGTTAAACCTGCAAAAACCAGGTTTGTAATTCCTTTTTCATCAAGTAGTTGCTTGAGGTTAGTTCCAATAAATCCACTATTTACATTCTTTTTTATAATGTTTTCTCCGGCAAGGGGTTTAACAATTTCCATGAACTCATTTCCCGGATTTCCTTCAGCCAGAGGCGAATTTGGATTTACTGAACAATGTTGTGTATGAAAAACCGGCAATTGTTTTTC
>PKTA01000070.1 GCA_002869365.1 Marinilabiliales bacterium
GAAACTATACCAGCCCATAGTTTTAATCCAAACAAAAGTGTATTTACCAGAATTGAAACAAACCCTTCTGTGTATCCTGCTTTATTTTTATCCATTTATTTTATTTTTGATGCAACAATAAATGATAATGGTATTTTATCTTTAATAATTTCTTCTTTCTTAATTTCCAATCCGGCATTTTCAACAAATTTTCGGAACTGCTTCATCGACCATTTGTTTTCAGCTTTAAAACCCGTTAAACTCATTATTACTGAAATAAAATACGTTTTTATGTTTTGTCCGTGGCAGTAAGTAGGAATAATAACTTTGCCATTATCAACTAATAATCTGATTATTTCCTCCAATGCTTTTTCCGGATTAGGTAGTAAGTGGAATACATTAGAAGCTATTATTATATCAAAAGTATTGTCCTTTTGTTTAATATCTGTTGCAGAGTATACTTTAAAATCAATGTTTTTCAGCTTAGAATCTAATAATTTCTTATTTGCTATTTTAATCATTTCAGGTGCATAATCTATAGCCATTATGCTCTTTACTTTGTCTGCAATAGCAAATGATATTAAACCGGTTCCGGTACCAACTTCCAAAACATTTGAACCCATTTCAAGTTCCTTTCCTATCAGGTCCAATAATACTGTATAAGTTTGTTTTGCATGTTTTGAAATGAAATTATCATACTTTCCTGCAAAAGAATCCCAAAATTTATTATCGTTATTCTGTTTCATAATCTCCAAACCACATTCATTAGATATATCTAACTATATATTTAAATCTTCTATTTTATGGATAATATTGCTTTGTTCAAAAGAACAATAAGAATATCTCTTTCTGAATCAGTTAATTCTTTTGTCAAGAGGGTAGCAAATTGTTTATGTACATCGGAATGTAAATGAGCTGCTTTATCGCCCTTTTCCGTAAGGTGTACATGAGCCGAACGTCTGTCAATATCTGATTTTACCTTTTTAATAAAACCATGTTCTTCAAGTCTATCAAGCATTACAGAGGTTGATGCTTTGGCAATTTTCAATTTTTCGGTAAGTTCCGATAATGTTGGATTTTCCATAGAATGTATCAATTCAATGCAATTTAATTGCTTTGTTGTAAGGTTTTTCAAATCTGTCGTTTGCTTTGCCGACTCTTCAATCTGTTCGCTTTTACTAAGGATAATATTTATTAACTCTTCAATACTATACATAAAGTTTTTTTGCAAAGATATAATTTTAGTTAGATAGGCCTAACTATATTTTTATTTTTTTTTATATTTCCAAAAATAAAATTGTTTAAATGTTGCCGGGGTGCTTTTTGCCTTGTGTCTAACGACTTATTTGTCTATTCGTAATGTGATCATTTTCTTGCAATTGTTTCAGCATTGCATTTTTATTTTGTTGCCAATAGAGTTTTTTTGTTTTCGTTTTTATTTTAATGAGCATTTAATGGTTTTATGGTCTTTGAACTGTAAACTTAAAGGTACTACCGTGATTAATCTCACTGTCAATAATTAACTCACTACCTAGTTTTTCAAGAAGTTCCTTTACTATAATTAATCCAAGGCCTGAACTGGCTTCCCCGGCAGTGCCTTTTCGGTTTGTATTAACCTCTTTACAAAACAGTTTATCAAGCATTTCTTTATGCATTCCAACTCCATTGTCTTTTACAATTATTGTAATGTATTTTCGGCTAAGCTCTTCAACAGATAAAATAATTTCACCACCCTGTGATGTGAATTTTATTGCATTTGAAACTAGATTTCTAATGATAGTACTTAGCATGTCAATATCAACAAGAATAATTGTTTCTTTAGGTATTTGAATGCTTATGTCAATTCCTTTTTCGGTGTATTTCTGCTTAAAAAATACCAAAACTTTTTTAATAATTTCATGTAAATTAACCACTTGTAGATTAATTTGAACCTTATTCTTTAGTAACTCTCCCCATTCTAAAAGCGATTCTAAAAGTTCGAGGCTTCTTTGTGTTTCTATATTTGTTATTTCTGAGAAATTTTGAAATTCATCATAAGTAAGTTTTTGTGATTTATCTGCCATTATAGTTGTAAAACCTAAAATATTTTTAAGTGGACTGCTCAAATCATGTGCAATAATGCTAAATAACATATCCTTTGACTTATTTAGTCTGTCTAATTCATTATTTTTGGATGTAATTATTCTTTTAAAATAACTAACAAGCAAATAAATTAGAACTAAAGATGCTACATAACCAAACACCAAATCAACTTCCCTTGCCTTAGTGTCAGCATATTGAATTATCAAGTCTTCAACAAAAACTGATTCTAAAATTATTAGGCAAACCAGATCCAATGATGTTACTACTAAAATTAAGGGATGAAATTTAATTTTAGTTATAAAAATAAATATCACCAAATAAACAAGAAAAAGAGGCAGGATTGAGCCATTTAGGCCCCCATTCATAAAATATAATAAGGATAAAAATACTATTGAAACAACAATGAAGACGTATGGATTCATTTTGTTTTTAAAACGTGAATAGTAAAAAAGGAGGAAATATATAAACATGAATAGCAAAATCAGTATGTTTAATATAACTGGAAAATTCAAAAAGAGATTCCAAATTAACCCAACTAAAGACCCAAAGAAACTAACCAAAGTAGCAGAAATGTATACTTTTCTCTCAAGACTACTTTTATCTGATTCACCAAATAATATTCCAGAAAAGTATTTAACAGTTGAGTTCATGGTGTGTTTTAAATTATCATATTTAAATATAAAGAAAGCCTTTAGTTCAACATTATTGGCAACCACCTATATGATTAACTAAATTCATAATATCAAAATACATTCACTTTATTGAATATTAATATTATCATCAATAATAATTTTGCAGTAAAGTTAGAAATTAAAGGCAATATCAGGTAATTGCATTCCAGTTTTTAATGGTTTTAAATAGTTTTACAAAGGAATAACCGTCTTTCGCTTTTGCTTTTGTTTAGATATTAAGCAAGGTGCGATTTTAAGTTGCAGATTTAAGAAATCATATTATTTCAAAATTCGTTTCCACTTTATCATAAATTATCTTATTTTTAACATCTCTCAGAAAACAAATTTTGTTTTCTTGTTCTAAATATCTAA